>NZ_JBUEGC010000011.1:0-136569 GCF_054963655.1 Streptomyces sp. HSS9-12
GACCGCCCGCCTCGCGCGCGCCGCGCTCGCCGGCTGACGCTGGGCAGCACCACACCAAGGGCGTGGGCCCGTACCGCCGAGGTACGGGCCCACGCCCTTGGCTGTGTCTGCCACGGGAAGGCGCTCGGTTCAAAAACAGTGCATCGCGATATATAGGGCGACACGACGGGAATTGATCTGCTCCATGGCTGAATGGTGTGTTCTTGGCAGCATGACCCTGTGACCCAAGTGACCGATCCCAGCCCGTCGTTGTCCTCGGGGAGCCGGGCGAGCTCCCATCGAGTCCCGGTCGTGGGGGAGGGACTGCTCGGCGGTGTGGTCGCGGCCGTGCTCGGGCTCGGCGTGATTGCCGTCGTCGTCCTCCTGCTGTGGATCGGCTCGCCCTACCCCGACAGCGGCCCGAGCGGCGCGCTGCACGTCGCGGCCACTTTGTGGCTGCTCGCGCACGGCGTCGATCTCGTACGGACCGAGACGCTCGCCGGCGGGCCGACGCCGGTCGGGGTGACGCCGATGCTGCTGAGCGCGCTTCCGGTGTGGCTGCTCTACCGCGCCGCCCGCCACACGGTCGAGCCGCCGGACGACCGCCCCGAGACCGGCGACCGGCCGCCGCCCCGTCCCACCATCGGGTGGTTGTGCGCGGGATATCTGTCGGTCGGCCTGGCGGCCGTCGTCTACACCTGGAACGGGCCCTTGCAGGTCGACGCCCTCAGCGCGCTGCTGCAGCTGCCCCTCGTCGCCGTGGCGGCCGCCTCGTACGGGGTGTGGACCGCGTACGGCCGACCGTACGGGCCGCTGGCCCCCGATGTCCGCCAGGTGGTGGATCGTGTACCGAGGGGCGTGCGGATCAGGGTCACGCGCCCCCGGGTCTCCGTCGCCCTACGGGCCGCGACCGCGGGCACCGCCGTACTGCTCGGTGGTGGGGCGCTGCTCGTCGCGGTGTCGCTCACCTGGCACGCGGCGCTGGCCCAGCACTCGTTCCAGCAGCTCGCCCACTCGCTGCTGGGACGATTCACGGTGCTGGTGCTCGCCTTCACTCTCGTACCGAACGCCGCCGTGTGGGGTGCGGCGTACGTCCTCGGGCCCGGCTTCACCGTGGGCGCCGGCAGTGTGGCGGGTCCGCTGGGGGTGACGGAGCATCCGCGGCTGCCGAACTTTCCCCTGCTCGCCGCCGTTCCGGGGGAGGGGCGGGGCTGGCTGCTGACCTGGTCGGTCGGGGTGGTGCCGGTCGTGGCGGCAGGTGTGGTGGGGTGGTTCATCGCGGACGCGGCCGCGCGGAGGACTCCCCGGTCTGCCGGATCTCCCGCCAGGCCGGTGCGTTCCGGGAAGCGGCGGGCTTGGGGCTGGCGTGGGACAGCGTTGACGGCTTATCTCGCGAGCGGTGCCTGCGGGGTGACGATGGCCGTCCTCGCCGGGCTCGCGGGCGGGCCGCTCGGGAGGGGTGTGCTGGCGGACTTCGGACCGAGATGGTGGCAGACGGGCGGAGCCGCGCTCGGCTGGACGGCGCTGGTGGCACCGCCGGTAGCGCTCGTCATGCGCGGGTGGTGGCTGTGGCGCGCGAAGGCTCAGTCGAAGGCCGCGGCCAAGCCCGGCGCGCCGGGCGGCAACGACGACGCCCGAGCGCTCCGGCGCGTGGGACGGGTGGCCCAGCGCCCGCGGGACCGGCGCGCACCAGACAAATCGGCGTCCGGGGCTCGCTGAGGACTGCCCGGGTCACTTCTCCTGGGTGCCGCCGAGCAGCGGGCGCAGGTGCTCGGGCAGGAGGCGCTCACAGGACTGGCGCGAGGACTGCGTCAGGGCGTCGTTCACACAGGTGAAGTAGTCGCGGTAGACGATCTGGAAGGTGAAGGACGCCGCCACGATCGCCAGCGCGATGCCGCCGGTGACCAGCCCGCTGATCGCCGCCGTCGCCTGGGGCTTGGTCTCGGGGACACCGCCGCCCGCCGCCCCGGTGCCGCCGTCCGGTCCGCCCGAGCCGGAGGCATCCGTGCCCCCGCCGCCCGTACGCGCCTTGCCGCGCAGCGAACTGATGCCCCAGTAGATCGCCAGCGCACCCAGCAGCAGCGCCACCTGGGGCAGGCTGAACAGCGCGAAGAAGAAGCTCCACATGCCCGCGAGCAGCGCGTAGCGGGCGCGCCGCTGGACGGGGTCCGTCGGATCCCAGCGCAGTCCGCCCGGACCTCCCGGCCTGCCGGGCCCCTCCGGGCCGCCGCCCTGACCGCCGGAGCTGGGGCCCGTGCCGAAGCCGCCGTTCTGCCGGTCGGGCTGCCGGCTGCTCCACTGGCTGCCCCAGGCCGGCTGCTGCGCGTCGTCGGACTCGCCCTCTTCGCGGTCCTTGTCCTCGTTCCCGTTGTCGTGGCCGTTGCCGCCCTGCGGGCCGCGCGGCTGCCACGGCTGGTCCGGGCGCCCCTCGGGAGGCGCGGCGAAGGGGTTGTACTCCCCGTCGGACGCGCCGGAGCCGCCCGACCCGCCGGCCGCGGCCGAGGACCGCCGTTCACGCAGCAGCGCCCGCGGCACCTGCGACGGCCACAGCGGCGCGCACCCGGAGACGGCCTGCCCTGGGTCGCCCGGTTCCAGGGACGGTTGCCAGGCGGGCAGCGGGAGACTAAGGGCCGCGCGGCGGCATCGGTCCGGCATCTGGAGTGTTTCTTCCCCTTGTGTCGTCTGAAGCGCTCACCTCGCCGGTGGCTGCTTGCACCACCTGGGGCGGGCACCGGGAGGGCGGCTTTCGTTCCTCAGACGCTACCTCCCGCACGCGCCCCCGTCCCGTGGGGGCCGCTCGGTGTGCCGGTATCGTTGCTGACGGTCGGCGGCTTCGTAGGGTCTACCCGTTTCATGGACCCCCTTCGCTTGTACGACCGCACAAACCACAGGGTCCCGTAGAAAGATCCCCGCTGTGTGCCCCGCTGCGTCCTCGCCCCAGTCGGGCCGGAAGCCCGCCCGCCTCGTCGTGCTGGTCTCCGGCTCGGGTACGAACCTTCAAGCGCTGCTCGACGCCATCGCCGATGATCCCGCGGGCTTCGGCGCCGAGATTGTCGCCGTGGGCGCCGATCGCGACGGCATCGCCGGTCTGGAGCGCGCCGAACGCGCGGGCCTGTCCACCTTCGTCTGCCGTGTGAGCGACTACCCGGACCGCGCGGAGTGGGACCACGCCCTGGCCGAGGCGACGGCCGCGTACGAGCCCGACCTGGTGGTCTCGGCCGGGTTTATGAAGATCGTCGGGAAGGAATTCCTCGACCGGTTCGGTGGGCGCTTCATCAACACCCACCCCGCCCTGCTGCCCAGCTTCCCCGGCGCCCACGGCGTCCGCGACGCGCTCGCGTACGGCGCGAAGGTGACCGGGTGCACTGTCCACTTCGTCGACGACGGCGTCGACACCGGCCCGATCATCGCCCAGGGCGTGGTCGAGGTCCGGGACGAGGACGACGAAACCGCTCTGCACGAGCGGATCAAGGAAGTCGAGCGACAGCTGCTCGTCGAGGTCGTGGGACGTCTCGCCCGCGACGGCTATCGCATCGAGGGACGAAAGGTAAGGATCCCGTGACCGCCACCGCTGAAGGTACAAAGCGGCCCATCCGCCGGGCGCTGGTCAGCGTCTACGACAAGACAGGTCTGGAGGAGCTGGCCCGCGGTCTGCACGAGGCGGGGGTCGAGCTGGTCTCCACCGGGTCGACGGCCGCGAAGATCGCTTCGGCCGGGGTGCCGGTCACCAAGGTCGAGGAGCTGACCGGCTTCCCCGAGTGCCTGGACGGCCGGGTCAAGACGCTGCACCCGCGCGTGCACGCGGGCATCCTCGCCGACCTGCGGCTGGAGTCGCACCGCGCGCAGCTGGCGGAGCTGGGCGTCGCCCCGTTCGAGCTGGTCGTCGTGAACCTCTACCCCTTCCGCGAGACCGTCGCCTCGGGCGCCGGCCCGGACGAGTGCGTTGAGCAGATCGACATCGGCGGCCCGTCGATGGTCCGTGCCGCCGCCAAGAACCACCCGTCCGTGGCCGTGGTCACCAGTCCCAAGCGGTACGGCGACGTGCTCGCGGCCGTCCGCGAGGGCGGCTTCGATCTGGCCGCCCGCAAGCGGCTCGCCGCCGAGGCCTTCCAGCACACCGCCGCGTACGACGTGGCGGTGGCGAGCTGGTTCGCGGACAGCTACGCACCGGTGGACGCTGCGGCCGAAGGCGGCTTCCCGGACTTCCTGGGCGCGACCTTCGAGCGCAAGAACGTGCTGCGCTACGGCGAGAACCCGCACCAGCCCGCCGCCCTGTACACCGACGCCTCGGGCACCGGCCTCGCCTCCGCCGAGCAGCTGCACGGCAAGGAGATGTCGTACAACAACTACGTCGACACCGAGGCGGCCCGGCGCGCCGCGTACGACCACGACGAGCCCTGCGTCGCCATCATCAAGCATGCCAACCCCTGCGGGATCGCGGTCGGCACGGACGTCGCCGAGGCGCACCGCAAGGCCCACGCCTGCGATTCCCTGTCCGCCTACGGTGGCGTGATCGCCGTCAACCGCCCGGTGTCGCTGGCCATGGCCGAGCAGGTCGCCGAGATCTTCACCGAGGTCATCGTGGCCCCCGGTTACGAGGACGGCGCGGTGGAGGTGCTGGCCCGCAGGAAGAACATCCGTGTGCTGCGCTGCCCCGAGGCTCCGTGCCAGGTCAAGGAGGCCCGCCCGATCGAGGGCGGGGTGCTGTTCCAGGAGAAGGACCGCCTGCAGGCCGAGGGCGACGACCCGCTCAACTGGACTCTGGTGAGCGGCCTTCCGCTGGAGGACGAGGGCCTCAGGGACCTGGCGTTCGCCTGGCGCGCGTGCCGGGCGGTGAAGTCCAACGCGATTCTGCTCGGCAAGGACGGTGCGACCGTCGGCGTCGGCATGGGCCAGGTCAACCGCGTGGACTCGGCCAAGTTGGCCGTGCAGCGCGCGGGCGAGGAGCGGGCCCGCGGCTCGTACGCCGCCTCCGACGCGTTCTTCCCCTTCCCCGACGGGCTTGAGGTGCTGATCGAGGCGGGCGTCAAGGCCGTGGTGCAGCCGGGTGGTTCGGTCCGCGACGAGCAGGTGATCGAGACCGCGAAGAAGGCCGGCGTGACGATGTACTTCACCGGCACCCGCCACTTCTACCACTGAGTCGCACAGCACGAAGGCCGCGCTCCCGCAGATGCGGGGCGCGGCCTTCCGCGAAACGGCCGGTACAGCTACTTCTTGATGACGAGCGTGCCCGCCGCCCGGTCGTGCCAGCCCTGGAGCTTGCCGCTGTTGTCGAAGAACGGCGACAGGTAGGTCAGGATCCCGCCGATGTAGCACAGGAACCAACCCACAGCCGGGATGATGTAGCGGATGAAGCCCGCGCCGATGCCCGGCGCCATGCCGGTGGACTCCTTGACGACCCGCAGGCCGAGCGCCATCTTGCCGAAGGTGGCGCCCTTGAGGCCGATCATGACCCACTCGTAGAGGGCCATGAGCAGCGAGAGGATCCCGATGACGGCGAACGTCGCGACGAACACGCTGCCGGCTGCCTGGCTCTGCTGGTTGACGCAGTTGTAGTAGTCCGAGGCGTTCGGGTCGCAACTCGAGGTGTCGCCGGCGATGCCTATCGCGCTGCCCACACCCGCCACCATGATGATGGTCATGATCACGCCGAGGATCAGACCGTCGACCAGACGGGCCAGGAAGCGCTGGCCCATGGTCGCGAGCTGCACCGTGCCCAGGGGGCCGATGTTGATGTAGCCGTTGTTCGCCTGGACGGTGCCGGGCGGCTGCGGGTACGCCCCGTACGGCTGGCCCGCCGCCTGCGGCTGCTGCGGGTAGCCGTAGGGCTGCTGGGCCTGGGGCGGCTGGGCCTGGGGCGGCTGGGCGGGGTAGCCGTAGCCCGGCGCCGGCTGCGGGGGCTGCTGCTGCGGGTAGCCGTACGGCTGGCCCTGGGGCTGCTGCGGCTGGGCGTAGGGGTTGTTCGGGTCTTGGCCAGGCGGCGGAGGGTAGCTCACGCGAGTGATCCTTCGAGCTGGGGACAGGAAACGGATGCGGACCGGGGAATCGTCCGGGGAACGGCGGATCCGCCCCAGCAGATGCTCTGCGGGATGTGCATGCTCGCGGTGCACTTCGTGGTGCCTGTCATGCGCGGTACGTCTCTCCCCCGAAAACGGTGATGCGCCGCGGTACCCGGTCCTCCGGTGGCGGCGGCGCTGCCGACCCATGTTGATGTGTTTGCGACAAAGTTGTCCAGCCGGGGTCGTGAATTGTGGCGGTTCTGCAACCCGGGACCTCCCTGTATCCCTCCCTGACTGGTCCCGTATCCCTCCCTGACTGGTCCCGGGCCCGCCCCATCCGGGAGGATGGGGGCCATGACCGCCCAGATTCTCGATGGCAAGGCCACCGCGGCCGCGATCAAGTCCGAACTCGCCGCCCGCGTGGAGGCGCTCAAGGCCAAGGGCATCACGCCTGGCCTCGGTACCCTGCTCGTCGGCGACGACCCGGGCAGCAAGTGGTATGTCGCCGGCAAGCACCGCGACTGCGCCCAGGTGGGGATCGCCTCCATCCAGCGCGAGCTGCCCGACACCGCGACCCAGGAGGAGATCGAGGCGGTCGTACGGGAGCTCAACGAGAACCCGGCCTGCACCGGCTACATCGTTCAGCTGCCGCTCCCCAAGGGCATCGACACCAACCGGATCCTGGAGCTGATCGACCCGGCCAAGGACGCCGACGGGCTGGCCCCGATGAGCCTGGGCAAGCTGGTGCTGGGGCAGGAGGGCGCGCTGCCGTGTACCCCGAACGGCATCCTGCAGCTGCTGCGTCGGCACGGCGTGGAGATCAACGGTGCCCATGTGGTCGTCATCGGCCGCGGCATCACCGTGGGCCGCTCGATCGGCCTGCTGCTCACCCGGCGCTCGGAGAACGCGACCGTGACCCTGTGCCACACCGGCACCCGCGACCTGGGCTCGCATCTGCGCCAGGCGGACATCATCGTCGCCGCGGCGGGCTCCCCGCATATCGTGAAGGCGGAGGACGTCAAGCCGGGCGCCGTCGTCCTGGACGTGGGCGTGAGCCGCGACGAGCACGGCAAGATCGTCGGCGATGTGCACCCTGGGGTGACCGAGGTCGCCTCCTGGATCTCGCCGAACCCGGGTGGCGTCGGTCCGATGACCCGCGCGCTGCTGCTGCAGAACGTCGTTGAGGCCGCCGAGCGCGGTGCGGCCGCCGCCGGCTGACCAGAAGGACGAGGAAGGGGCTGTCGCCCATGGGTGCTGAGGCGCACGCGAACGGCAACGGCGCGGAGCCGGCCCGCAGCCACCGCTTTCCGCGGATCACCAGGGACACCGCCCGGCCCGAGGGCGGTGGCCGGGCCGCGCCGCGCGACGCCCCCGCCCCCGCCCGGCAGTGGCCGCTGCTGTCCGTACTCGGCGGCACCGTCGGCGGCCTGCTGCTCGTCGCCCTCGACGCGGCCAGGACCGGCACGATACTCATCGGGCTGTCCCTGATCGCGGGCGCGCTCCTGCGACGGACGCTGCCGTCGGTCGGGATGCTGGCCGTACGGTCCCGGTTCACGGACATGGCGACCTACGGCGTACTGGGCACCGTGATAACGCTGCTGGCGATGATGGCGCAGCCGGACCCGTGGCTGCAGATCCCGTGGCTGGATGACATCGTCCACTTCACGGTGCGCTGAGCTCGGCCTGCCCCCAGCGCGCCCTACGGGGAGCGGCCGGCAAAGCCGAGTACTTTGCTGCCGAGATACTCCCAGCCGTGCGAGAGGGACGGGCAACTCCCATGGCCAAGATCAAGGTAGCCAACCCGGTCGTCGAGCTCGACGGCGACGAGATGACCCGCATCATCTGGCGGTTCATCAAGGACAAGCTGATCCTGCCGTACCTGGATGTGGAGCTGAAGTACTTCGACCTGGGCATCGAGCACCGCGACGCCACCAACGACCAGGTCACCATTGACGCGGCCAACGCGATCAAGCGGTACGGCGTCGGCGCCAAGTGCGCCACCATCACACCGGACGAGGCGCGGGTGGCGGAGTTCGGCCTCAAGAAGATGTACCGGTCGCCCAACGGCACCATCCGCAACATCCTCGGCGGCGTGATCTTCCGCGAGCCGATCATCATGGCCAATGTGCCGCGGCTGGTTCCGGGCTGGACCAAACCGATCGTCGTCGGCCGCCATGCCTTCGGGGACCAGTACCGCGCCACCGACATCAAGGTCCCGGGCGAGGGCACGCTCACCATGACCTTCCAGCCCAGGGACGGCTCCGAGCCGATCGAGCTGGAGGTCTACCAGTTCCCCGGCTCCGGAGTCGCGCTGTCCATGTACAACCTGGACGACTCCATCCGGGACTTCGCGCGGGCGTCCTTCCGCTACGGCCTGGACCGTAACTTCCCCGTCTACCTGTCCACGAAGAACACGATCCTCAAGGCCTACGACGGCCGCTTCAAGGACATCTTCCAGGACGTGTTCGACACGGAGTTCAAGGCCGAGTTCGATGCCAGGGGACTCACCTACGAGCACCGGCTGATCGACGACATGGTCGCGGCGGCGCTCAAGTGGGAGGGCGGCTACGTCTGGGCGTGCAAGAACTACGACGGCGACGTCCAGTCCGACGTCGTCGCGCAGGGCTTCGGCTCGCTGGGGCTGATGACCTCCGTGCTGATGTCCCCCGACGGCAAGACCGTGGAGGCCGAGGCCGCGCACGGCACCGTCACCCGCCACTACCGCCAGCACCAGCAGGGCAAGGCGACCTCCACCAACCCGATCGCGTCGATCTTCGCCTGGACGCGCGCTCTGGCTCACCGCGGCAAGCTGGACGGCACCCCCGAGGTCACCAACTTCGCCGAGACCCTGGAGCAGGTCTGCATCGAGACCGTCGAGTCCGGCCAGATGACCAAGGACCTGGCGCGGCTGATCTCCAAGGACCAGCCGTGGCTGACCACGGAGCGGTTCCTGGACGTGCTGGACACCAATCTGCAGAAGAAGATGGCCGCCGCCTGATCCTTCTCGCCGCGTCCGCGACCGCGCCCCGTACGACGGCGGACCGTCCTCTCCCCCGAGAGCAGGGCGGGCCGCCGTCGTGTCTTGAGGATCTTGGAACCGGGGCTCGTGATCAAGGAATGCGGGTGCGCTGTGGCGCCGTGGTGACCATTTCGCCGAAGTGCTGCCGAAGCGCTGCTGGTGTGTAGCGCTCTCGCCACAAAACCGGTGCGGCGTATGACAAATGGCGTGCCGGAGGGGCGCGGGAAAAAGTCCGAGAAAAATGTGCATGGCAGCGCCGATCCGGGGCAGGCGCAGGTCATTCCCCCCACGGGTGCATGCCACCCCTCGGCGGCCGCTCGCCCTCCCCTCATCCGGCGAGCGGCCGCCCTACGTTCGGGCCGGGCGGTGAGGTGCGACACACAGGGTGGGCGGTTGGTCACCGGCGCCGCAGGATAGCCTGACAACGAATCTCTCGCTGAGCCCATCAGGCTTACGCCGGGCAAGAGATCACACATTCGGGCAGGGACACCCACCGCCAGGTAAGCAAGCAGGAGACAGCCATGACCCGCACTCCCGTCAATGTCACCGTCACCGGCGCGGCCGGCCAGATCGGCTACGCGCTGCTGTTCCGCATCGCTTCCGGTCAGCTCCTCGGTCCCGATGTGCCGGTGAAGCTGCGCCTTCTTGAGATCACCCCGGCGCTCAAGGCCGCCGAGGGCACGGCCATGGAGCTTGACGACTGTGCGTTCCCGCTGCTCCAGGGCATCGACATTACCGATGACCCGAACGTGGCCTTCGACGGCGCGAACGTGGCCCTCCTCGTCGGCGCCCGCCCCCGCACCAAGGGCATGGAGCGCGGCGACCTGCTCGAGGCCAACGGCGGCATCTTCAAGCCGCAGGGCAAGGCCATCAACGACCATGCCGCGGACGACATCAAGGTCCTGGTCGTCGGCAACCCGGCCAACACCAACGCGCTGATCGCGCAGGCCGCGGCCCCGGACGTACCGGCCGAGCGCTTCACCGCGATGACCCGCCTCGACCACAACCGCGCCCTGTCGCAGCTGTCGAAGAAGACCGGCGCCCCGGTCACCGAGATCAAGAAGCTGACGATCTGGGGCAACCACTCCGCGACCCAGTACCCGGACATCTTCCACGCCGAGGTCGCCGGCAAGAACGCCGCCGAGGTCATCAACGACGAGAAGTGGCTCGCCGAGACCTTCATCCCGACGGTCGCCAAGCGCGGCGCCGCGATCATCGAGGCCCGCGGCGCGTCCTCGGCCGCCTCCGCCGCGAACGCCGCCATCGACCACGTGTACGACTGGGTCAACGGCACCGCCGAGGGCGACTGGACCTCCATGGGCATCCCGTCCGACGGCTCCTACGGCATCCCCGAGGGCCTGATGTCCTCCTTCCCGGTCACCTGCAAGGACGGCAAGTACGAGATCGTCCAGGGCCTGGACATCAACGAGTTCTCCCGTACCCGCATCGACACCTCCGTGAAGGAGCTCGAGGAGGAGCGGGAGGCGGTTCGCGCCCTCGGCCTCATCTGATACGGGCATCCCGTGACAGGCCCCGCCCCAGGGCGGGGCCTTTCGCATGCCTTGCCTACACGGGGCACACCCCCGATGGGCGTACGCTAAGTAATCTCGCGGGTGCGTTCGGTTCCTATATACGCGATGACCGATAGCGCTGCTACTGCGTACGTACGTGGGCCCCGCCGGGGCCGTCGGGGTCAGTCGCGGGGGAA
The DNA here is from genome assembly GCF_054963655.1 of Streptomyces sp. HSS9-12. NCBI lineage: Bacteria > Bacillati > Actinomycetota > Actinomycetes > Kitasatosporales > Streptomycetaceae > Streptomyces > Streptomyces sp. HSS9-12. The sequence goes on from NZ_JBUEGC010000011.1 coordinate 10,706, forward strand.
GTCCTCAGTCGAGATGACCAGGTCGACGACCGTGCCGGTCAGGTCGACCGGATCGCCGAAGTCGAGGGTCAGCTCACTCCGGTACTCATCCTCTTTCGGCAGCGTGTAGAGGTGCCACTGAGCGGTGTACGGGTCGACGATGAGATAGACGGGAACGCCGGCCTGCGCGTAGGTCTTCTTCTTCGGGCCGTAGTCGTTGGCCGCGGTGTCCCGGGAAATCACCTCTGCGACGAACTCGACGTCCTGGTACCGCCAGCGGCCCTTGGAGTCCTTGGCCGCATCCTCCGCCAGCCCCACCACGTCCGACGCGAACCCGTTCAGGCGCCCGGGGAAGTCGATGCGTACATCGGACTTCAGCCGCTTTCGGGGGTACTTCGCCCGCAGTTGCTCAATGATGTCCAGGATGATGTCCCAGTGGACGTCACGCTGCGGCGTCATGTAGATGGCCCCCTCGACGATCTCGGCCTTGTAGCCCTCGGGGACAGGCATCCGCTCCAGCCAGTCGAACATCGTGTCCAGGCTGAGCTCGTCGCTCTCGGCCATCTCGATCCTGTCGGTCAGTGCGATGGTCACCGTGCCGCTCCTCCCCCGCTGCCGCGCGTTGCGGGCAGTCGCGTGCTTCAACGATACGTACGGGGATTCGGGCACGCCCCCGTACACAGGAATTCAGACATGCTTACGTACGGTCACCAACGGGGTCTCGCGGCACCCGCCCGTCGTCACCCTCCGTATGTGAGGACGCGCCGCAGAGGCGCGGGCTGTCTCGCGCAGCGTGCGGACCAGTTCGGCGCTGAGTGAGGGCGGCGTGAGGAGAGTCACTTAACGTGAAGTTTTAGGCATGTTTTCGCCGTCCGGGGGGAGGGCTCCCTGCCGCTGGTCTGACCAGCGACGGAACATTTCAGGCAGGGAAGGCAGAGCACGACGTGGCGGTTTTCGAGACGATCCACATCGACGGTGCATGGCGCGCCGCCGTATCCGGTGTCACCCGTGAGGTTCTCAACCCCGCCGATGCCGAGGTCCTGGCGGTCGTCGCGGAGGGTGGCAACGAGGACACAGACGCTGCCATCGCCGCCGCCCGTCGTGCCTTCGACTCGGGGCCCTGGCCGCACACGCCGGTCGCCGAGCGGGCCGCGCTGCTGCGCCGTGTCGCCGACCTGCTCCAGGGCAACCGCGAGCAGATCGCGCTGATCGAGAGCCGCGACACCGGCAAGACGCTGGAAGAGGGCCGCATCGACGTCGACTGCGTCACCGACGCCTTCCGGTACTTCGCCGACCTGGTGATCAACGAGAGCGGCGGGCGCGTCGTGGACGCGGGCTCGGACGACATCCACAGCGTCGTCGTCCATGAGCCGGTCGGTGTCTGCGCCCTGATCACGCCCTGGAACTACCCGCTCCTCCAGGCCAGCTGGAAGATCGCCCCCGCGCTGGCCGCCGGCAACACCTTCGTCATCAAGCCCAGCGAGATCACCCCGCTGTCGACCGTCCGGCTGGTGGAGCTGCTCGTCAAGGCCGGGCTCCCGGACGGGGTGGCCAACATCGTCACCGGCGCGGGCGACCCGGTCGGCGCCCGTATGTCCTCCCACCCCGACGTCGACCTCGTCTCCTTCACCGGCGGCCTCGCCAGCGGTACGAAGGTGATGCAGGCCGCCGCGCCCACCGTGAAGAAGGTCGCCCTCGAGCTGGGCGGCAAGAACCCCAACGTCGTCTTCGCGGACGCCTGCGCGACGGACGAGGGCTTCGACACCGCCGTGGACCAGGCGCTGAACGCCGCCTTCATCCACAGCGGGCAGGTCTGCTCGGCCGGTACCCGGCTGATCATCGAGGAGTCCCTGCGCGACCGCTTCGTCAGCGAGCTGGTGCGGCGGGCCGAGAAGATCAAGCTGGGCCGCGGTACCGAGGACGGCGTCGAGTGCGGTCCGCTGGTCTCCGAACAGCAGCTCGCGAAGATCGAGGCGTACGTGGAGTCCGCGCGCGACGAGGGCGCTGTGGTGCGCTGCGGCGGTGCCCGCCCGGCGCCGTCCGACGTGCGGCCCGGCACCGGGTACTTCTACCTCCCCACGGTCCTGGACTACTGCCACGGCGAAATGAAGGTCGTACGCGAGGAGACGTTCGGGCCGATCCTCACCGTCGAGACCTTCCACACGGAGGACGAGGCCGTAGCGCTCGCCAACGACACCGAATACGGCCTCGCCGGCGCGGTGTGGACCTCCGACGCGGGCCGCGCGCGGCGCGTCGCCGGGCGGCTGCGCCACGGCACGGTGTGGATCAACGACTACCACCCGTACCTCCCGCAGGCGGAGTGGGGCGGCTTCGGCAAGTCGGGCATCGGCCGTGAGCTCGGCCCGTCCGGTCTGGCGGAGTACCGCGAGACCAAGCACATCTACCAGAACCTCCGCCCGAGCCCGGTGCGCTGGTTCGCGGGCTGACCCCCGCCGACCAGGGCTCATCTTCACGCCACGCACCTTGCACCAGAGGAGCAACATCCCCATGTCTGTGTACGACTACGTCATCGTCGGCGGTGGCACCGCAGGATCGGTGATCGCCTCCCGGCTCACCGAGGACCCGGATATCACGGTCGCCCTCATCGAGGGCGGCCCGTCCGACGTGGACCGCCCCGACGTGCTCACCCTGCGCCGCTGGCTCGGCCTGCTCGGCGGTGAGCTGGACTACGACTACCCCACCACCCCTCAGCCGCGCGGCAATTCGCACATCCGCCACAGCCGCGCCCGGGTGCTCGGTGGCTGCTCCTCGCACAACACCCTCATCAGCTTCAAGCCGCTGCCGTCCGACTGGGCCGAGTGGGAGGAGGCCGGCGCCGAGGGCTGGGGCCCCGTGCCGATGGAGGCGTACTACCACCGGCTGCGCAACAACATCGTGGCGGTGGACGAGAAGGACCGGAACGCCATCGCCCGCGACTTCGTCGAGGCCGCACAGCAGGCGACCGGCGTGCCGCGCGTCGAGGGCTTCAACAAGAAGCCGTTCCACGAGGGCGTCGGCTTCTTCGACCTCGCCTACCACCCGGAGAACAACAAGCGTTCCTCGGCCTCCGTCGCCTACCTCCACCCCCATATGGAGGCCGGCGACCGTCCCAACCTGCACATCATGCTGGAGACCTGGGCGTACAAGCTGGAGTTGGACGGCACGCCCCTGGCCTCCGGCATGGGGAACCCCAGCGCCACCGGCGTCCACGTCCGCACCAAGGACGGCGAGGAGAAGCTGATCCGGGCCGGACGCGAAGTCGTGGTCTGCGCGGGCGCGGTGGACACCCCGCGACTGCTGCTGCACTCCGGCATCGGGCCGAAGAAGGACCTGGAGGCGCTTGGCATCCCTGTCGTGCACGACCTGCCGGGCGTCGGCGAGAACCTGCTCGACCACCCCGAGTCGGTCATCGTCTGGGAGACCAACGGGCCGATCCCGGAGAACTCGGCGATGGACTCGGACGCGGGCCTGTTCATCCGGCGGGACCCCGAATCCCGGGGGCCGGACCTGATGTTCCACTTCTACCAGATCCCGTTCACCGACAACCCCGAGCGGCTGGGCTACAAGAAGCCCGCGCACGGCGTGTCGATGACCCCGAACATCCCCAAGCCGCGCAGCCGCGGCCGCCTTTACCTCACCAGCGCCGACCCTTCGGTGAAGCCCGCCCTGGACTTCCGGTACTTCACCGACGAGGAGGACTACGACGCCAAGACCCTCGTCGACGGCATCAAGATCGCGCGTGAGATCGCCAAGGCAGAGCCGCTGGCAGGCTGGCTCAAGCGCGAGGTGTGCCCGGGTCCGGACGTCACCTCTGATGAGGCGATCAGCGAATACGCGCGGAGGGTGGCGCACACCGTCTACCACCCGGCCGGCACCTGCCGGATGGGTGCGGCCACGGACGAGCAGGCTGTCGTCGACCCGCACTTGAGGATCCGCGGCCTGGACGGCATCCGTATCGCCGACGCGTCGGTCTTCCCGACGATCCCCGCCGTCAACCCCATGATCGGTGTCCTGATGGTGGGGGAGAAGTGCGCCGATTTGCTCGCTCGAACCACGACACCGGGAGGTGAGGCGTAATGGGTAGCAGCAAGACCACCGAACCGGTGTTCTCCGTCCGTAACGTATGGAAGGTCTTCGGTCCCAAGGCCGGCCGGATCCCCGGCAGCGCCGAGGCCGACCTGTCCCCGGCCGAGCTGCGGCAGCGCACCGGCTGCACCGCGGCCGTCCGTGATGTCTCCTTCGACGTCCGCAAGGGCGAGGTCTTCGTCGTCATGGGCCTCTCCGGCTCCGGCAAGTCCACGCTCGTCCGCTGTCTGACCCGGCTGATCGAGCCCACCAGCGGAACCATCGCCATCGACGGCGAGGACGTCCTGGCCATGGACAACGGCCGGCTGCGCGCCCTGCGCCGGCACCGCGCCGCCATGGTCTTCCAGCACTTCGGCCTGCTGCCGCACCGCAGCGTGCTGGACAACGTCGCCTACGGCCTGGAGATCCAGGGCGTCGGCAAGGCCGAACGCCGCACCAGGGCCGCCGAGATGGTGGCCAAGGTCGGCCTCGAGGGGTACGAGCAGCACCGGCCCAGCCAGCTCTCCGGCGGTCAGCAGCAGCGCGTCGGCCTCGCCCGCGCGCTCGCCGTCGACCCCGAAGTCCTGCTGTTCGACGAGCCGTTCAGCGCACTCGACCCGCTCATCCGGCGCGAGATGCAGGACGAGGTCGTCCGGCTGCACCGCGAAGAGGGCCGCACGATGGTGTTCATCACCCACGATCTGAGCGAGGCGCTGCGCCTGGGCGACCGGATCGCGCTGATGCGCGACGGGCAGATCGTGCAGCTCGGCACGCCCGAGGAGATCGTCGGCTCGCCCGCGGACGACTACGTACGGGACTTCGTCCGGGACGTGCCGCGCGAGCAGGTCATCACCGTCGGCACCGCCATGCGGCCCGCCGGCGCCGGCGAGTCCGAGTCCGGCCCCGCGCTGGGCCCGAACGCCACGGTCTCCGAGGCCATCGAGGCCGTGGCCCGCTCCGGCGAGCGGTCCGCCCGCGTGATGTCCGGCGGCAAGCTCCTCGGCATCGTCGACCACGCGTGCCTGCTGGGCGTCATCGCCGGCACCGACAAGGTCGCTCCCCCAGGCCCGGAGGCCGAGGGGGTGGCTGCCTGATGACTGCCACCGCAACGCCGTCCACGGCCTCCGGGCCCGTACGACATAGCCCGCTCACCGCGCCGCTGCGCCACCCTGCGCTCGGCAAGCTGCTGCTGCTCATGGTCATCGCCGCGGTACTGGTGCCGCTGGCGCACGCCAAGTGGTCCAGCGGCACCTGGCCCGATGCGCTGACCGTCGACCTGTCCGGCCCGCTCGGCAAGGCCAGCGACTGGATCATCGACAACCGCGACAGCCACCCGCTGTTCCTCTACTTCTTCGGGCACATCAGCAACGCCGTCGTGCTGTCCGTACGCGCTGTCTACCTGGTGCTGCTCGCACTGGGCTGGTCCGGCGTCACGGCAGCCGCCGGGCTGATCGCCTGGCGCGTCGCGGGCGCCCGGCTCGCACTGGGCACCGCTGCGGCGTTCGCCGTGTGCGGCCTGCTCGGCATGTGGGTGCCCACCATGCAGACCCTCGCCCTCATGGTCGTGGCCGTCCTCGCCTCGGCCGTGCTGGGCGCGGTGCTGGGCCTCGCCGGCGGGCTGTCGGACCGTACGGACCGCGCACTGCGGCCCGTGCTCGACACCATGCAGGTGCTGCCGGCCTTCGCGTATCTGCTGCCCGTCGTCCTCATCTTCGGCATCGGCGTACCGGCCGCCGTCCTGGCGACCGTCATCTACGCCGCCCCGCCGATGGCCCGGCTCACCGCGCTCGGGCTGCGCGGCGCCGACGCGGGGGTGATGGAGGCCGCCGCCTCGCTCGGCGCCACCGGGCGCCAGCGACTGCTGACCGCCCGCCTGCCGCTGGCCCGCAAGGAACTGCTGCTGGGCCTCAACCAGACGATCATGATGGCCCTGTCCATGGCCGTGATCGCGTCCGTGATCGGCGCCGGCGGTCTCGGTGACCGGGTCTACCAGGCGCTGGCCTCGGTTGATGTCGGCCAGGCGCTGGCCGCGGGCATCCCGATCGTGCTCATCGCCGTCGCCCTGGACCGCACCACCGCGGCCGCGGGCGCGCGGATCGGCACCGAGCCGGCAGCCGGCCCCGCGCTGCTGCGCGGCTGGCGCGGCTGGGCCCTGGCGGGCCTTGCGACCGCCGCCGTAGCCGTCGCCGGACGCCTGACCGGCAGCCTCACCTGGCCGGACAGCTGGACCGTCGGCATCGCCGAGCCGGTCAACCAGGCGGTCGCGTGGATGACGGACCACCTCTACTCCGGCGTGCCCGTCATCGGCGGCACCGCCGACTGGGCCGGGCACTTCACCCACTGGGTGCTCGACCCGCTGCGCAGCGGTCTGCAGGGCCTGCCCTGGTGGTCGGTGCTGCTGATCGTGGCGGCGCTGGCCTGGCTGATCGGCACCTGGCGCACGGCCCTGACCGCCGTCCTCGCGATGGCGCTGATCGGTGTGCTCGGTGTCTGGAAGCCGTCGATGGACACCCTCTCCCAGGTTCTGGCCGCTGTCGCCGTGACGCTGGTGCTGGGCTTCGCCATCGGGATCGCCGCCGCCCGCAGCGCCCGGCTGGAGAAGCTGCTGCGGCCGGTGCTGGACGTGTTCCAGACCTTGCCGCAGTTCGTGTACCTGATCCCGGTCGTGGCGCTCTTCGGCGTCGGGCGTGCCCCGGCGGCGGCCGCGGCGGTCGTGTACGCGCTGCCCGCCGTCGTCCGCATCACCACCCAGGGCGTGCGGCAGGTCGACTCGGCGGCTGTGGAGTCCGCGCGCTCGCTGGGCGCGACCGGTACCCAGCAGCTGCGCCAGGTCCAGCTGCCGCTGGCTCGCCGGGCCCTGCTGCTCGCCGTCAACCAGGGCGTCGTCCTGGTCCTCGCCGTGGTCATCATCGGCGGTCTCGTCGGCGGTGGCGCGCTCGGCTACGACGTGGTGTTCGGCCTGGCGCAGGGCGACCTGGCGACCGGTCTGGTCGCGGGCGCGGCCATCGTGTGCCTGGGGCTGATGCTCGACCGGGTCACCCAGCCCACGGCCCGCCGCGAGAGGAAGGAGAGCTGACATGGGGCTGCCTCGTATGCGGACGCTGCCTCGTATGCAGACCAGGGCCACCATGGGGGCTCTGCTCGCAGCGGCGATCGCCCTCACCGCGACCGGCTGCGGCGCGGCGGACATGACCAAGCAGGCGTCGCCGTACGCCGGCGCTCAGGGCGCCAAGACCGTCACGTTGTCCGTCCAGTCGTGGGTGGGCGCACAGGCGAACGTGGCCGTCGCGCAGTATCTGCTCGAGCACAAGCTCGGCTACCGCGTGGACACCGTCCAGGTTGACGAGGTCCCGGCCTGGGACGCGCTCAGCCAGGGCCGCGTCGACGCGATCCTGGAGGACTGGGGACACCCGGACCAGGAGCAGCGATACGTCAAGGACAAGAAGACGATCGCGCCCGGCGGCGACCTCGGTGTCACCGGCCACATCGGCTGGTACGTGCCCAAGTACTGGGCGGACAAGCACCCGGACGTCACCGACTGGAAGAACCTCAACAAGTACGCGGACCAGCTGCGTACGCCGGAGAGCGGCAGCAAGGGCCAGCTCCTGGACGGCTCCCCGTCGTACGTCACCAACGACAAGGCGCTGGTGAAGAACCTGAAGCTGAACTACCAGGTCGTCTTCGCCGGCTCCGAGGCAGCGCAGATCACCCAGATCAAGCAGTTCGCCAAGGAGAAGAAGCCCTTCCTGACGTACTGGTACGAGCCGCAGTGGCTGTTCAACCAGGTGCCGATGGTGGAGGTGAAGCTGCCGGAGTACACGGACGCGTGCGCGGCCAAGGACCCGAAGGCCATCGACTGCGCGTATCCGCGGACTCCGCTGCAGAAGTACCTCAACGCCGGCTTCGAGAAGAACGGCGGCAAGGCGGCCGAGTTCCTGAAGCGCTTCCAGTGGACCAAGGAGGCGCAGAACGAGGTCTCCGAGATGATCGCGTCGGACAAGCTGTCTCCGCAGGAGGCGGCGGAGCGCTGGGTGAAGGAGAACCCGGACGTGTGGAAGGCGTGGATGCGCTGACCGCCGGCCGGCTTCTCACAGGTGCACAGGTCCTGTACGGCTGGACCCTCCCAGGTCCGGCCCCCATACGTCTGGCCCGGAACGCGGTGCGTCGTTCCGGGCCAGACCCGTGGTCATGCCAGACCCGTGGTTATGCCAGACCCGTGGTTATGCCAGGCCGGTGGTCATGCCAGGCCCTTGTACTGGCCCGCCGTGTACTGGCCGGGAGGCATGCGCGTGGTCACGGCGATCCGGTTCCAGCTGTTGATGACGGTGATCAGGCGGATGCCGCCGCCCGTGGAGTCGTGCGGGCTCGACTTCCACTGGAACGTCCTGACCGGGCCGGGCTGCGCACCCTACCGCTGAGCGCGTTGACGAGCGCGGCGAGCGACGGAGGAGCTGTCGCGGCCGTCGGGCGGCCGCCGTGGACCAGGCGTGGCGCGTGGGCGGGCTGGTCCTGGAGGACGACTACGACGGCGAGTTCCGCTATGACCGGCAGCGGGGATTGTGCCCCCTCGGCAGGCGACTACTCAGCAACGAACGACCCTTGCCCCAGCACGGTGCGGAGCTTGCCCTCAGCGCGCAGTGCCGCGACAGCCTTCTGAATCGTGGACGGCGCTACCTCGAACTCGGCGGCAAGGTCATTGACCGCAGGGAACCGCTCGCCCGCCGGATAGGTGCCAGCGTCGATTCGTCGGCGCAGTTCGTCGCGCACCTGAGGCCACACGGGCTTGCCACGGTCAAGATCCATACGGCGAGCATGCGCGGATATCCGTACTCACGCGACCGCGAATACGCGAATACGCGTATCCTCAGAACGCAAAGGTGCCCCGGCGACGTGGCAACCGTCCCGGGGCTGTGGCCGATCGCTAAAGAGGAGCGAACGACAATGCGAAGCCTACTGGCCGCGCTCTTGAGCGCCTTCCTGCCCGCTCATGGGAAGCGACGCGCACCTGTGCCGACACAACCGGCCCGGCGCGTCCCGCCCCCGCTGCCGCGCACGCTCGTGGTGACCACACGCCCGGTACTGGACGTGATCGGAGTGGACTCCCTGCCGCTGGTACGCCCCTACGTTCTGGCATACGAGCGCGAGCAGGAAGCCAAGGCGCAGCGGGAAAGGCGTCGAGCTCTCGCGCTGGCGGCATGGGGTCAGGACTACATGGCGGTGGGCGCATGAGCGACACCACCCGACTGCGCCTGCTTCCCTGGTTGTCTCCCGACGGCAAGCCGACCTATACGCCCGACGACTCGCCGAATGGCTTCATCGCGCGCCTGGCGGACCGTATCGAGGCGGAGCAACTGAGTGCGGCCCAGGCGGTAATGGAGCTGTCCCGGGCAATGCTCGACAACGCGGACCGCCTGGAGCCCGATGAGTGCCGGTACGTCATGCAGAGGCTCTGCGAATGCCTCCGCGACGCTCTCCGTATCGCCGAATCGCGGGGTTACCGGCTTCCGGCTCGGGGCGACGATGATTGAACCTCTTCTGACGCGGCGCGTGTCACGTGACAGCGGGGGCACTTGGGACCGACCCGAGGCGTACAGCACGGACAGCAACCTTGCCCCGCTGGGTAGGCCGACGCGGCCACCTCGCCAGTGCGGCCCTTGGGGAGTATCGGAACGGAAATTAGCGGTAGCCGCTGACGCAGTACCGCGTTACCCAGCGGGCTCTGTCGTCGCTGTGCGCGGGCCGGGGAGTTCACCGGCTTGGAGGGCGGCGAAGTCGGCGTGGGCCTGGGCGACGGCTTCGGGGTACGCCTCGCGCTTGGCATGCTCGGCGAGCGCCCGGTAGATGCTGGCCACGGACGGGTTCTGTCCTTTGCGCTTGCCCGTGGGGATGATCAGGTCCGGCTGGATCTGATCGACGGATTCCCCGTTTGCCCTCCGCCGCAGGACGGTGTGGAGCATGTCGTCGGTGATGACCGGCGGCCGGCCGCCGTGCTTGCCCTTGCGGGCGGCGGTGTCGAGCCCTTCCAGCGTCGACTCCCGGATGTTCTCCCGCTCGGTCTCCGCCATCGCCGCGAAGAATGCGAACAGCAGCTTCCCCGGACCGGTGGGGTCGTAGAGGCCGGGCCAGCGGGCGTAGCCGATGCGGATGTCCGCGCCCGGGGTGTCCTCGGTGACGGGGGCCGGGGGCGGGGTGCCGGGCCGCCACGGCTATCCGGGCCGCGGTCCGCCGGGGTGGGCACCCGGAGCAGCTTCGCGAGTCGGGGCACCTTGGTGAACCGGCCGGTGTGGTAGGCGCCGGCGACCGCGCCGCCGCGCGAGCGGCAGGGCGAGCCGGGCTGGACGCCGCAGCGGGGGCAGGGGTGGCGCTCGACGTGGTCCGCGTCGGATGGCGGGGGGTCGTGAGGGTCCGTCATGGCCCCGGATCTTCGCACAATGTAGTTCTCAGAAGGGGGTTGTTCCCGCTTTTGCGTGAGAACGAGTTCTGAGAACCGATCGAAGATCAAGAGGCGCCCGGCGGTCCGGTTTCGATCTTGCTCTTACAAAGGGTCGTTTCTGCGAATGACAGCGGGGACGCCAACCCTGCGGGGCCGTTTTGCCGGTTCACAGTCGGAGCGTGCGGTGCAGTGCGAAGGTGAGTTCGTCGAGCTTCTCCTCAGCGTGGGCCGGGTCCGCCCGGGCGGCGGTGGTGATGCAGTGGCGTATGTGGTCTTCCAGGAGGCCGAGGGCGACTTGCTGCAGGGCGTGGGTGACGGCGCTGATCTGGGTGAGTATGTCGATGCAGTACCGGTCGTCGGCGACCATGCGGGTGACGCCGCGGGTCTGGCCTTCGATCTTGTGGAGCCGGGCCAGGTGGTCGGGCTTGTGGCCCGTGTATCCGGGCGGTGCCGGTTCCCGGGTGGTGCGGTGGTGGGCGGTGGTCATCGCGGCGGGTCTCCTTCGCGGGTGCCGCTCGCGGTCTGGGTGCGGCGTGCGGTGGACTACGCGTGAGGCTCGGCGCGGGCGGGTGTGTGTGGTGGCGGGGTGGTGTGCCAGTGGCGCAGGCGGTTGGAGTTGGTGACGACCGACAGGGAGGACAGGGCCATGGCGGCGGCGGCGAGGACGGGGCTGAGGCGGATGCCCCACAGGGGGTAGAGGGCGCCGGCGGCGACGGGGACGCCGATGGCGTTGTAGATCAGGGCGAAGAACAGGTTCTGGCGGATGTTGCGCATGGTGGTCCGGGAGAGCCGGATCGCGGTGACAACGCCGCTGAGGGAGCCGGAGATGAGGGTGATGTCGGCGGCTTCGATGGCGATGTCGGTGCCGGTGCCGATGGCGAGTCCGACGTCGGCGGCGGCCAGGGCGGGGGCGTCGTTGATGCCGTCGCCGACCATGCCGACCGTGCGTCCCTGGCCCTGCAGGCGGCGTATCTCGTCGGCCTTGTGTTCGGGCAGCACCTCGGACAGTACCCGGGCCACGCCGACCTGGCGGGCGATGGCCCCGGCGGTGCGGGAGTTGTCGCCGGTGATGATGACGACGTCCAGGCCGAGCTGCTGCAGGGCGGTGATGGCGGCGGCGGAGTCGTCCTTGACGGTGTCGGCGACGGCGAGTATCCCGGCGGGTGCTCCGTCGATGGCGGCGAGCACGGGGGTTTTGCCCTGGGCCGACAGGTCGGCCGCGACGCCATCGAGCGGACCGGTGTTGATGTGGGCGTCGCGGAGCAGGCGGGCGGTGCCGACCAGGATGGTGTGGCCGTCCGCGGTGGCGTGGACGCCTTTGCCGGTGACCGAGTCGAAGGCGTCGGCTGCCGGGAGGTCCAGGCCCCGCTGGCGGGCTCCGGCCACGATCGCGGTTGCCAGGGGGTGTTCGCTCATCTCCTCGGTGGCCGCCACGAGCGCCAGCAGTTCGCTCTCGTCGTGGCCGTTGGTCGGGTGCACGTCGGTGAGGACGGGCTTGCCTGCGGTGACGGTGCCGGTCTTGTCCAGCACGATGGTATCGAGCCTGTGGGCGGTCTCCAGGGCCTCGGCGGAGCGGATGAGGATGCCTGCCTGTGCGCCTTTGCCGGTGCCGACCATGACTGACAGGGGGGTGGCCAGGCCCAGCGCGCAGGGGCAGGCGATGATCAGTACGGCGACGGCGGAGACCAGGGCGAGGGTCAGGGCCGGGGCGGGGCCGAGGGTGAACCAGACGGCGAAGGTGGCGACCGCGATGGCGATCACGGCGGGGACGAAGTAGGCGGAGACGGCGTCGGCGAGCCGCTGGATCGGGGCCTTGGACGCCTGGGCCTGCTGAACCAGGCGGATGATCTGGGCCAGCATGGTGTCGGCGCCGACCTTGGCCGCGCGCACCCGCAAGGATCCGGTGCCGTTGACGGTGGCGCCGATGACGGTGTCCCCGGGGTGTTTGGTGACTGGCATCGGTTCACCGGTGACCATGGATTCATCCACCGCCGAAGAGCCGGAGAGGACTTCGCCATCAACCGGCACCTTCTCCCCGGGGCGGATCAGCAGCTCATCGCCAACCGTGACCTCGTCGACCGGGATCTCCACCGGGGCGCCGTCGCGCATCACACGGGCGGTGCGGGCCCGCAGCCCAAGCAGGGCCCGGATGGCCTCGCCGGTTCCAGCCTTGGCCCGGGCCTCCAGCAGCCGGCCCAGCAGGATCAGGGTGAGGATCACCCCGACCGCCTCGTAATACACCGCGCGGACCCCGGCCGGGAACCAGAACGGGGCAAGGGTGACCAGCAGGCTGTAGCCGTAGGCGGCGGTCGTGCCCAGGGTGATCAGGGAGTTCATGTCGGCCGAGCGGTGCCGCAGGGCCAGCCAGCCGGTGGTGTGGATCGGACGGCCGGTGTAGAACATCACGGGCGTGACCAGCGCCAGCTGGAACCAGTGGTTCAGCATCCATGCCGGCACCCAGACAGCACCGAACAGCTCATGCGCCATGACCGCGACGAGCACCGGCAGCGTCAGCACCGCGCCCACCGCGACCCGCCGGGTCAGGTCCGCGATCTCCCCACGCCGCTCAGCGGCCGCCGCCGCCTCCGCGCCCGCCGCGCTCTCGCCCTCCGGTGGCGAGCCGGTCGGCCTGGCTGTGGTGGGCGGAGCCTGGCCACCGTGGGCGGAGGTCTGCCCGCCGCCGCCCTGCGGGGGCGCGGCCGGGCCGACCAGCAGCGTTCCGTGGATCATGTTCATCCCGCAGGCGAACCCGAAGGACCCGGCCTTCTGGGGCCTCAGCCGCACGGTGGTGCGCGTGTGGGCGGGCAGGCCCGCACTGACCCGCAGGTCGGGGAAGACCACCCGCGAGGTGCACTCCCCGGACTCCCGCCGGTCGAAGACCAGCTCCACCGGCATGCCCTGGCGCACCCGGATGACGTTCGGGCTGTAGCCGCCGCGCACCGTGATGCCGACGCGCTGCACCCCGCCCTCGACGGTCGCGGTGCGGGCCCGGCGCGGCCCGAAGAAATACCAGCCCAGCCCGGCGACCACGACAACCGCGGCGGCAATCACCACGAGATCCAGGACGTTCATGGCAGGCATTCCTTTCCGACCCCTGTCCCCAGCCTCGTTCGCTGGCACGGGTACCCGGTAGGGGCTGACCGGCCCACCGGCCGGGCCCGGCAGGCCCCAGCACACCCGGCAGGCGCGAGCGACGATGAGAGCAGGGAAAGCGGGCCTGATGAACGCCTGGTTCCGCGGCTGGTCTGGGGAAGTGAGGCGGGAACGATGTTCTGGTACGGCCATGGCATGAACGGCTGGGGCTGGTTCGCGATGTCGATCAGCATGGTGGTGTTCTGGGCGCTGATCATCGCCATCGGCGTCCTGCTCTACCGGGCCCTGGCCCGCCCCACCCCGCCAGGTGGCGGGCCCACCGCCTGGCACAAGACGCCCCCGCCCGGCAGCCCCGAGCAGATCCTCGCCGAGCGGTACGCACGCGGCGAGATCGACGACGAGGAATACCACCGCCGCCTGGCGACCCTCCGAGGATCGCCACCAGGTGCACCATCCCCCTAGACGCAATACCGATACCGGTGATTTTGGGCTCTTTGGGTCGTTGGGTGGGGTGTGCCAAGGCCCGGACAGGTGAAGTCGTCAGCGGATGAGCGGTTGTCGGATCGGATCGCGATCGGTGTGCTGACACGGGCGTTCCCGCCTGAGTTGGTCGATGAGGTGGTGGCCGAGTGCGGGCGGGTCGAGCAGCGGCATCGACTGCTGCCCGCGCGGGTGGTGGTCTACTTCGTGCTCGCGATGTGTCTGTTCTCCGGCCAGGGTTATGAGGAGGTCGCGCGGCTGCTGACCCACGGACTGGAGCACGCGCGCCGGTGGCAGAGAACGTGGGGGGTGCCGACCACGGCGGCGATCGGCCGGGCGCGTCTGCGGCTGGGTCCCGAACCGCTCAAGGCCCTGTTCTCCCGGGTGGGCCGGCCGGTGGCCACCGGCGAGACGGCCGGAGCCTGGCCCCCTTCCACCTCGCCAGTTATGTCGCCATCGGTGCAGGCTTCTGGCTCATCGCCGCCGCCTGGAGAGTCCTGCACACCGCCGTCCAGCACGACACCCTGGCCACCACCGGCCCCTATGCCCGCGTGCGGCACCCGCAGTACGACGGGCTGCTGCTGGTCATGATCGGGTTCCTGCTCCAGTGGCCCACCATCCCCACCCTGATCATGTTCCCCGTCCTGGTGTACGTGTACATCCGCCTGGCCCGCAGCGAAGAGGGCGAAGTCGCCCGCCGGTTCGGCGACAGGTGGACCGCCTACGCCTCCCGCACCCGCGCCTTCTGGCCCTACCTGATCCGCCACCGCACGACCGCCCCGCCCGTGTCGGCCACCAGCAACCGGCCACCCGCCAGATGACCCCGGCGGGCCAGGATGAAGAACGCTTCCTTGCGGCGCGGCGCCGCCACCAGTCCTGCAGAGGCCGCGTACAGGTAGATCACACACCCTCCCCCCGCCGCGCACCTCCAGGAGCCCGTCCCATGAACATCGACCGCTCCCTGCCCCGCCACGCGGCCGTGGCCGCCGCGACCATGGTCACGGCACTTGTCCTGGCTGCCTGCGGCAGCGACGGCGGCAGCTCTGCCAGCACACCGAGGCCCACCCCTACCGCGTCCGCCCCGGCCTCCGCGCCCGCCGCACGGCATAACCGGGCCGATGTCACCTTCGCCCAGCAGATGATCCCGCACCACCGCCAGGCCATCGCCATGGCCGATATGGCCGAGGAACGCGCCTCCTCCACCAAGGTCAAAGCCTTCGCCCGGAAGATCCAGAAGGAACAGAAGCCCGAGATCCAGACCATGACCGCCTGGCTGAAAGCCTGGGGCGAGCAGGTGCCCCACGGCATGGAAGGCATGGGCCACAATGCCTCGGCGATGCCCGGCATGATGAGTGACCACGACATGCACCAGCTCAAAAAGGCTTCCGGCAGCGGCTTCGACACCATGTTCCTCACCATGATGATCAAGCACCACCAGGGCGCCATCGACATGGCCAAGGTCGAACAACAGCACGGCGCCTACGGCCCGGCCAAGAAGATGGCCGCCGACATCGTCACCACCCAGACGGCCGAGATCATCCAGATGCGCACCATGCTGGCCACCAGCTCGCCCACCGCGACGACACAGTGAATGTCCGCTGGGGACAGTACCGCGGTGCCGCCCCCAGCGGGGGGCGTATCAGCTGACGCGCAGGGTGAGCGCGGCGGTGTGCAGCGTGCCGCCGGTCTGGAACTGCAGGAACAGCCGCCAGTTGCCGGACTTGGGCAGCATGGCCTGGAAGGCCAGGTCCGGTCCGCCCTTGTCGCCCTCCACCCTGGTCTGCGGGTGGAGATGGGCGAACGCCTGGTCGCCCTTGTGGAAGGCCGTCAGGTGAGCGTAGGTCTCCAAGTAGGGCTGCAGGTCGGTGACCGGCTTGCCGTCCCTGCTGATGCTGACGGTCATCGGGTGGGTCATGCCGGCCATGAGATCGCCCCTGACGGTGACCGTGTAGCCGTCGACGTCGGCGCTGTCGGCCGCGGTGGGCAGCGGGGCCTGCCGCGCGTCGCCGGGAGCGGTGACGGTGCGGCTGAGGACGAAGTCCTTGCCCTTGCCAGGGCCGCTGTCCGGGATGAAGGAGGCGTACACGCGCCACTTCCCCGGCTTCAAAGCCGCGAGGTCGGCGGTCCACGTGCCGTCATCGCCCATGGTGGGGTGCAGGTGCTGGAAGCCGGTCAGGTCCGAGCGGATGGCGTAGAAGTGCATCCGCTTCGTCTGGTCCACGGCGAAGCCGGTGACCGGCTTGCCGTCCTCACCGGTGATCCGGAACCTGTATGCGGCCTCCTTGCCCGCCGGGAGCTTCATGGTGGTGGAGGTCAGCTTGTAGCCGTCCTTGGCGTCGGCCAGACCGTCGCCCATGCTGCCGTGGTCCATACCCGGCATGGAACCGTGATCCTGGCCCGTACCGGCCGAGGAGGCCGAGGCGGAGGGCTTGGAACCGTGCTCCATGCCGGACATGGACGAGTCGGAGTCTTTCGACGATCCGCAGGCCGCCAGCGTCGTCGCCAGGACGACGGCCGTACCCGCTGCGGACAGGGCACGATGGCGGGAGGTGAGACGAGAAGTGAACGACATCACACATTGCTTTCGAGGTGTGCGCGCCCTACGGGCGCGCGGGTGATCAGGACACCTGGCCCGAAGCCCGCACCAATCCGGGCTCGAGCGAGGTCCTGTCACCTCCGCGCGATGCAGACTCTCAGCAGCAGCTCCCGCCCGCCACCAGGTGGGCCACGTCGGCCGGCCTCCCCGGCTGCCAACCCGCGCCCGGCCAGCACCCCCACAGACAACACCGCGACGGCCACAGCTGCCAGAGCCCACACCGGCGGCAACAGCAGCCGGTCACGCGCTGGGGTCGCCACACACTGGGCACCGTGCCCACCAGATCCCGTCTGCGGCGCGGCATGCGGTGGCGCATGGCTGGTGGCGGCCGGGGGCATCGCGGTAACGCCATGACGCCCGCTGTCGGCCTGCCCGACGTGCTCCACGGAGGCGGACACGGGCATCGCATCGTGACAACCACTGGCGGCCGTGGCCGGAGCACCGTGCATGAGGAACAGGCCGAACAGCACCGCGCACACGGCCAGCAACCGGGCAACAGCCCGCCTGCGCGCGTACACGGTGTCCATCACAGCCTCTCCCTCACCAGACGCCCTTCAAGGCGCGGGCCCGATAACCACCCTCGACCATCCCCCCACACCGTATTCCCGGCGACTGGCGGCGGGAGAGGGGCTCGTCGTGGTCAAGCTGGGACCTTCATCCGCCGGGCCCGCGCCGCCGAACTCGGGCCGGGACCGGAGGAGCGGCGTAGCCCGCGCACATGGCCCGTCCCGCCTGGAGTCATAGGTGTGGCTCCAGGCCGGACCCGACCGTACGGGCCCGCGGCTACTGTACCGTCATCGGTGTAACTCCCGACTCGTGAGCCCGGCCTACGACAGCCGCGATAAGTACGAGCGGTGGCACATACGCACCTGCGCACGCTGCGGCCGCCGCTGAAGCCGCCGGGCGGATCAACCGCCGGCCAGGGCCATAAGGAACTGGGTCTCCGCGTCGTCCCGCCCCGCGCACATTCTGGGGACTGCGATGAGGGCGGCCAGGGCTCGGCACCAACCCAGCACACGATGAGGAGACTGGCCGGGAACCAGCGCCGCCAGCTCCTCGATCCTTTGCTCCAGCACGGCGAAATCCGCAGCTCCCTCAAGCACCCAGTCCACGGCGTCGAAGTCCGGGTCGCCCCGCGCGGGCCTCGGATCGATCGCCACCATGCGGGCGTCCGGACCGGACAGCACGTTGGCTGGATGAAGATCACCATGCACAAGTCCCACGGGCCCGTCGGCAGCGAGTTCCAGGGCTGCCGCTCGGGCCTGCCGAAGCACCGCCGAGGCAGCCAGGTCGTTCACGTCGGCTGCCGCCAGCCTGCGGTCGGTCAAGTCGAACAGGAAGTCGACGCGGTGTGAGAGAGGTCGCAGTACCGAGTGCTCACCCGGCGCGGGAGGAGAGACCCGCAGGTCCCGCAGCAGCGCCGCGACCTCGGCCAAATTCCAGGCACGCTGCCTCACTTGCACTCCCGGCTCCACGTCCTCCAGCAGCAGGGCCCCGGCGGCCAGATCTTGTGCCAGCAGCGTGACAACCGACGGCGTCTTTGCCCAGGCCCGCAGGGCTTCGGCTTCCTCCCGGGCAATCCCGGGCTCCGGCGTGGTTTTTAGCCACGCTGAGGTGCCGGTGTCACGCTTGAAGCAGCGGAACACCCGCGAGGTGCCTCCCCCACCCGCCGCGACAAGATCCAGATTCCAGCGGGCAGCGAGTTCGTTCACGAGAGCCGGCAACTCGTCACACCAGGCGAGCACCTGGGCTCCGAACCGAACGACGAGCCGGTCCCGGACCTCTGGCGCGATGCAGGCCAACTCTCTCAACATGTCCCCTGCGGCTGGTGGATGCAGTCTTCGCGCATCCAAAGAGCACTGTCCGTGCACGTCCCACAGCATTTCATCGTCACAGAGCGTGAAGAGTGTCTCGTCGAACCACCCAAATACAGCGCTCAGGATTATCGACGGTTACCAATCCCGAGGGCCAGTGCCTGCTGTGCGCGGGCAGCGATCTGATGCGGCGTCAGACGTGGCTGCCTACCTGGTGAGTAAGTGGCCCAGAGGAAACGCCCTCTTGCGGATGAATGCGGGCGGCCCCGGCTGCCCGGCCCGCAGGCCGGGCAGCGGGGGCCGAACCGCTGTCAGGAGCTGAGTACCTCGCGGAGCCGGTCGAGGCCCCAGTCCAGGTCCTCCTTGCTGATGACCAGCGGCGGGGCGATCCGGATCGTGCTGCCGTGGGTGTCCTTCACCAGCACGCCCTCGTCCATCAGCTTCTCGGAGATCTGCCGGCCGGTGCCGTGGCTCGGGGCGATGTCCACCCCGGCCCACAGGCCGCGGCCGCGCACCGCCTCCACCGCGCCGCCGCCCACCAGCAGGCCCAGCTCATGGTGCAGATGCTCGCCCAGCTCGGTGGCGCGCTGCTGATACTCACCGGTGCGCAGCATGGCGATCACTTCCAGCGCGACCGCACAGGCGAGGGGGTTCCCGCCGAAGGTGGAGCCGTGCTCGCCGGGGCGGTAGATGCCCAGGACCTCGCGGGAGGACACCACGGCGGAGACCGGGACCACCCCGCCGCCGAGCGCCTTGCCCAGGACGTACATGTCGGGGACGACGGCTTCGTGCTCGCAGGCGAACGTCCGGCCGGTGCGGCCGAGACCGGACTGGATCTCGTCTGCGATGAACAGCACGTTCCGGGCGCGGGTCAGCTCCCGCACGCCCGCGAGGTAGCCGGCCGGCGGCACCAGCACCCCCGCCTCGCCCTGGATCGGCTCCAGCAGTACGGCCACCGTGTTGTCGGTGACGGCGTCCTCGAGCGCGGTGAGGTCGCCGTAGGGCACGATCTCGAAGCCGGGGGTGTACGGGCCGAAGCCGGCGCGCGCCTCGGGATCGGTGGAGAAGCTGATGATCGTGGTCGTACGGCCATGGAAGTTGTTCGCCGCGACGACGATCTTCGCCTGGTTGGCCGGGACGCCCTTGACCTGGTAGCCCCACTTGCGGGCCGTCTTGACCGCGGTCTCGACGGCCTCCGCGCCGGTGTTCATCGGCAGGACCATCTCCATGCCGCACAGCTCGGCCAGCTGGGTGCAGAAGTCGGCGAACCGGTCGTGGTGGAAGGCGCGGGAGGTGAGGGTGACCCGCTCCAGCTGGGCCTTGGCGGCGTCGATCAGCCGCCGGTTGCCGTGGCCGAAGTTGAGCGCGGAGTAGCCGGCGAGCATGTCGAGGTAGCGGCGGCCCTCGACATCGGTCATCCACGCGCCCTCCGCCGAGGCGACGACGACTGGCAGCGGGTGGTAGTTGTGCGCGCTGTGCGCCTCGGCGGCGGCGATGCTGCGTTCCGTAGTCGTCACGGCTGCTCCGTTCGGTGTAGCGGCGGTTCCGGGCTCATTTCTATCGCTGACCGGCCATTTTGCGAAGAGTCCTTTCGGTGAACGCCCCCCTCTAGACTGGCGGTGCACATTGCCACTGGCGAACGTGGAAGCGACCACGAGGGAGCGATGTGTGGCCACCACCACGAGGTGCCGACTCCCCCGTAGCCTTCGGCACGGGGGTGCCCCCAAGCACCCCGGGAACGTGAACCGACAGTCGTGAACCGATAGACGGATCGTCCCGGAGGACGCCATGAGCCTTCCGCTGTCCCATCCCGCCCTCTACGCCTCGGATCCCGAGCTCGCCGCGCTGATCGGGGCGGAGGAGCGGCTGCAGTCGGAGACCCTGCGGCTGATCCCCAGTGAGAACTATGCCTCCCAGGCCGTGCTGGAAGCCACCGGCACCGTCCTGACCAACAAGTACAGCGAGGGCTACCCGGGCAAGCGCTACTACGAGGGCCAGCAGAACATCGACCCCATCGAGAGCCTCGCGGTGGACCGCGCGAAGGCTCTCTTCGGCGTCGAGCACGCCAACGTCCAGCCCTACTCCGGCTCGCCCGCCAACCTGGCCGTCTACCTGGCGTTCGCGGAGCCTGGCGACACGGTGCTGGGCATGTCCCTCCCCATGGGCGGCCATCTCACCCATGGCTGGGGTGTCTCCGTCACGGGCAAGTGGTTCCGCGGCGTCCAGTACGGCGTGCGCGCGGACAACGGCCTCATCGACTTCGACGAGGTGCGGGAACTCGCCGTCAAGGAGCGACCGAAGATCATCTTCTGTGGTGGCACGGCCGTGCCCCGGACGATCGACTTCGCTGCCTTCGGCGAGATCGCCCGCGAGGTCGACGCGGTGCTCGTCGCCGACATCGCCCATATCGCCGGCCTGGTGGCGGGCGGTGCGCACCCCTCCCCGATCCCGCACGCCGATGTCATCTCCACGACCACGCACAAGACACTGCGCGGCCCGCGCGGCGCGATGCTGATGTCCCGGGAGAGCCACGCCAAGGCGATCGACAAGGCGGTCTTCCCCGGCCTGCAGGGCGGCCCGCACAACCACACCACCGCGGCCATCGCCGTCGCCCTCCACGAGGCCGCCCAGCCCTCCTTCCGTGACTACGCCCATGCCGTGGTGAACAACGCCAAGGCGCTGGCGGAGGCGCTGTTGGAGCGTGGCTTCGACCTGGTCTCCGGCGGTACGGACAACCACCTCATCCTGATGGACCTCACCGCCAAGGAGGTGCCGGGCAAGGTCGCCGCGAAGGCCCTGGACCGGGCGGGCATCGTGACGAACTACAACACCGTGCCCTTCGACCCGCGCAAGCCGTTCGACCCGTCCGGCCTGCGGATCGGCACCCCGTCCCTGACCTCCCGCGGTCTGGGCACCGACCACATGCCGCTCATCGCCGACTGGATCGACCGGGGGGTGACCGCCGCCCGCACCGGCGACGAGGACACGCTCACCACCATCCGCGCGGAGGTTGCCGAGCTGATGGCCGCGTTCCCCGCCCCCGGCCTTCCGACGGCCTGAGGCCTAGGCGTCCGCAGCCCGCCGCCGATCCCGGGCCCCGAGACGTATCCGTATGCCCCGGCCGGGGGACGCGGCGGGCGGCGGCGCCTCGAGCAGGCTCGCCAGCACCCTCTCCACCACCGTCTGCTCATCCACCGGCGGTATCCGCAGCTCCCGCCCGAGCGCCCGGAGCTCATCCGGCAGCGCCCCCGCATCCGGCTGCCGTTGCTCATCCGCGAGCCGCTGCTCATCCGCCGGCCGTTGCTCCGGCCGCTCGGCGCTGCCTGGCCGTCCACCCATGCCCGTCACCTCTCCGGTCACTGCTGTCACACCCCTCACGCCCCCGCCGTCGTCGTCCCCGCACCGTCACAGCCCCGGCCACCGCCGGCTCCCCGGCCGCCGCCACCGCCGCTTCAGGGCCCAGCAGTTCCTCCAGCCGCCGCAGCGCCCGGTTCAGCCGGGACTTCACCGTGCCGCGCGGACAGCCCAGCGCCTGGGCCGTCTCCGCCTCATCCAGATCCAGCAGATAGCGGTAGATCACCACCTGCCGCTGCGGGCCGCTCAGCTCGTCCAGCGCGGCCAGCAGTTGTGCCCGCCGCTCGCCTGCCACCGCCACCGCGGCCGGATCCGCCGACTCCGGTATCAGCGGCTCGGCCTCCACCAGCGCCGCCTCGCGCCCCACCGCCGTACGCAGCCGGCGGGCCGACCGCACTGTGTTCCTGGTCTCATTGGCGACGATCCTCAGCAACCATGGCCGGAACGCCGCCCCCTCCCGAAAGCGCCCCAACGACTCGTACGCCTTCAGGAAGGCGCTCTGCACCACGTCCTCCGCGTCCGCCCCAGCTCCCAGCAGGACCGCGGTGCGGTGCGCGATCCGCGTATGCGCCCGCACCAGATCGGCGTACGCCTCGCGCTCCCCGGCACGCACGCGCGCGATCACCGCGGCCTCCCCCTCGGCGAGGCGGCTGCTCCCCTCCATCGTCCTCACACTCTTCCTACACCGGAGGCCGGAGAACGGTTCCACACCTGAGAGAATGGGGGACATGGCCTTCGACCCACCCGTCACCCACCAGCACCCTCAGGGGAATGGCTCCGCCATGCAGCAGCGTCCGCGAGTGCTCTCCGGTATCCAGCCCACCGCCGGCTCGTTCCACCTCGGCAACTACCTGGGCGCGGTCCGGCAGTGGGTGGCGCTGCAGGAGACCCACGACGCGTTCTACATGGTCGTGGACCTGCACGCGATCACCATGCCGCAGGACCCGGCCGAGCTGCGCGCCAACACCCGGCTGGCCGCCGCGCAGCTCCTCGGCGCCGGTCTCGACCCCGACCGCTGCACCCTCTTCGTCCAGAGCCATGTCCCCGAGCACGCACAGCTCGGCTGGGTGATGAACTGCCTTACCGGGTTCGGCGAGGCCTCCCGTATGACGCAGTTCAAGGACAAGTCCGCCAAGCAGGGTTCGGACCGGGCGACCGTCGGCCTGTTCACCTACCCGATCCTGCAGATCGCCGACATCCTGCTGTACCAGGCCAACGCCGTCCCCGTCGGTGAGGACCAGCGCCAGCACATCGAGCTCACCCGCGATCTCGCGGAGCGCTTCAACGGCCGGTTCGGCCACACCTTCACCGTCCCGGAGCCGTACATCGTCAAGGAGACGGCGAAGATCTTCGACCTGCAGGACCCGACGATCAAGATGAGCAAATCGGCCTCCGGGCCGAAGGGCATCATCAACCTCCTCGACGAGCCCCGGGTATCCGCCAAGAAGATCAAGAGCGCGGTGACCGACACCGGCACCGAGATCCGCTACGACGTGGTCAACAAGCCCGGCATCAGCAACCTGCTCACCATCTACTCCACGCTCACCGGCACCGGTATCGCGGAACTCGAGCAGCGGTACGCGGGCAAGGGCTACGGTGCGCTCAAGACGGACCTGGCCGACATCGTCGTCGAATGGGTGACCCCCTTCCGGGCCCGCACCCAGGAGTTCCTCGACGACCCGGAGACGCTGGACTCCATCCTCGCCAAGGGCGCGGAGAAGGCCCGTACGGTCGCCGCCGAGACCCTGGCTCAGGCGTACGACAAGGTGGGCTTCCTCCCGGCCAAGCACTGAGACGCCGCGCCGCGCCCGAGGGAATCCGTGAGAAGGGGCCCTCGGCCGGTGCGCGAAGGACCGACGACGCTCGCACCCCGGGGGCCTACCCGCCACACTGACAGGGACCGCGGCAGACCAGCAGAGGAGAACGACGTGGGGACCGTAACGCTCGGCGTTTCGATCGCGGTCCCGGAGCCATACGGCAGCCTGCTCCAGGAGCGGCGTGCGGGCTTCGGGGACCCCGCCGCCCCCGGCATCCCCACGCACATCACTCTTCTCCCGCCCACCGAGGTGGAGGCCGCGGCGCTCCCGGCCTTCCGCCGCCACCTCGCGATGGTCGCCGCCGCGGGCCGCCCCTTCCGGATGCGGCTCGCCGGCACGGGCACCTTCCGGCCGCTCTCCCCGGTGGTCTACGTCAAGCTCGCCGAGGGCGTCGAGGAGTGCACCGAGCTGCAGGAGCGCGTCCGCTCGGGGCCGGTGCAGCGCGAACTCCAGTTCCCGTACCACCCGCATGTGACGGTCGCCCACGGCATCCCCGACGAGGCGCTGGACCGGGCGTTCGAGGAGCTGGCGGAGTACACCGCCGACTGGATCGCCGGCGGCTTCGCCCTGTACGAGCAGGGCGCGGACAGCCACTGGCGCAAGGTTCACGACTACCCCTTCGGCGCGAGCCTCTCCGGCCAGGGTGTGCCCGCGCCGAGCGCCCCGCTGGACGCATCCGCCGCGCACCCCGTGCGCCCCTGACGCGCGCCCGCTCCCGTTACCCGCCCGACTGCGCCGCCGCCGCACTCCCGGGTTCGCCAGGTTCATCCATATATGGTCGGATTCGCCGAGTGTGGATGTCGTCCGGTGTGAATCTCGTCCTGGCATGTGCCTGCACATGTGGGGGCACCCGCACTCCCGTCCTTCGCGTCCGTCGAGACATGACGCAGCGGCAGGGAGTGGAGGCAGGGCGCGAACGCACGACCCCTACGGGCCGCGGGAACTGATGGAGGGTAGGCGACCGGCATGGAGTGGCTCACCAAACTGCCCGTGATCGGCCCGCTGGTCGCGTGGCTGATGCGTACTCACCTATGGCGGGCCTACCAGCGGTTGGATGAGGTCCACTGGACGCGCCTGGCCGCCGCCATCACCTTCACCAGCTTCATCGCGCTCTTCCCGCTGATCACCGTCGGCGCGGCGATCGGCGCCGCGCTGCTCAGCGACGCCCAGATGCGCGATCTGCAGCACAAGCTCTCCCAGCAGGTCCCCGGCATCGCCGACAAACTCGACCTGAACGCCCTCGTCGCCAACGCCGGCACCATCGGCCTCATCGCCGGCGCCTTGCTGCTCTTCACCGGTGTCAGCTGGGCCGGCTCTCTGCGCGAATGCCTGCGCGCCGTCTGGCTGAAGGAGGAGGACCCCGGCAATCCGCTGCTGCTGAAGGTCAAGGACGCCGTGGTGCTGGTCGGCCTCGGCGTCGTCGGACTGGTGGCCATGGGCGCTTCCGCCTTCGCCAGCAGTGCCGTAGGCGCGGTGGCCGACAAGATCGGGCTCGCCCAGGGTGGCATCGGCCGCGTACTGCTGTTCCTGGCGGGCCTGGCCATCTCCGTGCTCGCCGACTTCCTGCTGCTGGTCTATCTGCTCACGCGGCTGCCCCAGGTGCACCCCGGGCGGCGCGCGGTCATCGCCGCGGGACTGATCGGCGCGGTCGGCTTCGAACTCCTCAAGATGCTGCTGAGCGGCTATCTGCGGGGCGTCGCGGGCAAGAGCATGTACGGCGCCTTCGGGGTACCGGTGGCGCTCCTGCTCTGGATCAACTTCATGGCGAAACTGCTGCTGTTCTGCGCCGCTTGGACAGCGACTCAGAATCCCGAACCGGAGATCGCCGACGAGGAAACCGGCCCTGCCGACGTCAGCCCCGAGACCGACGGCGCACCAGGTCGGGCAGCGGCCAACGGCGGTGCACCAGCAGCGCACCGGCGCCCAGCACCGCGAGCACCGCACCCATGATCCCGAGTGCGGTCCACGCTCCGCCGCCCGCCTGCTGCTTGGTGTGAGCCACGACCGAGGCCTGCGAGCTTTCGCCGCCGCCTTTGCGCTGCTTGCCGCTGCCACCGAGGGCGTCCGCATTGCCCTCGACGCTCTTCGGGCCGACGAGCCGCCCGACCGGCTCGACCTTTCCGGAGGCCTTGAAGCCCCAGTCGAACAGGGCCGCGGTCTCCTTGTAGACCTCGTCGTGCTCCTTGTCCGAGGGGTTCATGACGGTGACCAGCAGGACGCGGTCGCCGCGCTGCGCCACGCCGGTGAACGTCGCCCCGGCTTTGGTGGTGTTGCCGTTCTTGACCCCGGCGATGCCCTCGTACGCATCGAGGCCGAAGTCCCCGGTCAGCAGCCGGTTGGTGTTCTGGATCGCGAAGGTCTCACGCCTCTTCTTCCCGTCCTTGCCCTTCTTCCACTCGCCGGGGAACTGGGCGGACGCCGTCGAGCAGTACTCCCGGAAGTCCGCCTTCTGCAGCCCCGAGCGGGCGAAGAGCGTGAGGTCGTACGCGCTGCTGACCTGGCCGTCGGCGTCGTAGCCGTCCGGGGTGACGACATGCGTGTCCAGCGCGTTCAGCTCTCGCGCATGCTTCTGCATGTCGGAGACGGTCTGGTCAATGCCGTCGTTCAGCGCGGACAACACGTGCACGGCATCGTTGCCGGAGCGAAGGAAGACGCCGAGCCACAGGTCGTGGACGGTGTAGGTCTGGTGCTCCTTGATGCCGACAAGGCTGCTGCCTGCGCCCATCCCGGCCAGGTCGTCCGGCTCCACCGTGTACTTGTGCTCCTTGGGGAACTTGGGCAGGAGCGTATCCGCGAACAGCATCTTCAGCGTGCTGGCGGGCGGCAGCGGCCAGTGCGCGTTGTGCGAGGCCAGCACCTCCCCCGACTCGGCGTCCGCGACCAGCCATGAGCGGCCGGTGAGCTTCTTGGGCAGCTTGGGCGCACCCGGCCCCAGCCGGACCTGCGTACCGGGGCGGCCGAGCAGTTCGCCGCCGACGGTGGACATGGTCGCGGGCGGCCGCGCCTGCTTCTCCTTGTCACCGTGCCGGTCCTCCGCGAGCGCGGGCGAACCGGTCAGGGCGGGCAGCAGAACGGCGGCGGCGACGGCCAGCGCGGCACCGCGGCGCGGCCGTGAGGGCAGGGCGCGCGAAGCGCCGGGAAGGAATGCAGGCACGCAGTTGAACGTACAGTGCGACCGGTGGCGGTGGCACACCGCGTTGACGCTACGGCGCCCGCGCCACCCCGGCGGGCTTCTCCGCCGCGGGCCGGTGATACTGGGAGTTATGAAGCTCAGCCGTCCTGTGTCCTGGTTTCTGCTCGCCTTCGGGGTGTGGAGCTGGGTCATCTGGATCACGTTCGTCAAAAACCTCTGGAAGGACGCGAGCGGGCTCGCGTTCGACGACGCGGGTGAGCCCACCGCGTACTTCTGGGTGCACCTGCTGCTGGCCGTGATCTCCTTCCTGCTGGGGACGGTGATCGGGGTGATCGGGCTGCGGGGCCTGCGGGCGCTGCGGCGGGAGCGAGCGGCCTCCGGCAACACTCACTCGTCGGCTGACGGCGACTCGGCGCAGTAGCGCGACAGACAAGGGGAGGCCGGGGGGATGGTCGTCGTCTTCGTGCTCGTCGTGCCGGTGGTCCTGGGGCTGCTGGCCGGCGTGCACTGGTATCTGTGGCGCCGGCTCGTACGGGATACGACGGCCAAGGGCGGTACGGGCCGCCGGCTCGGCACGGCCGCGGCGGTCGTCCTTCCGCTGACGACGCTGGGCGCGCTGATCGGCGGCCGCGCGGGCGCGCCGTTCGCCGTCCAGCAGATCCTCTCGTGGCCGGGCTATCTGTGGCTGGCGCTCGTCCTCTACCTGACGCTTGCACTGCTGGTGGGCGAGGCGGTACGGCCCGTCCTGCGGGCGTGGCTCGCCGCCCGGGCCGCCGCCGCGCGGGGGAGTGCGCCGACCGAACTGTCCGCGCTCGGCACGGGCGCGTCCGCCCCGGCGGAGCGGATGGCATCAGGTTCCCGTACGGACACGCCCGCGATCGCCGCGGAAAGCAACGGCGGGGTTGGTGCCGGAACCGCCGCCGGGCCGGGAAGCGCTGTGCCCGCGGCGGGTGTGGCCGCGGTGGCCGAAGCCGCCGCCTCGCCGTCGGCCGGAACCGTCGGGGAAGAGATCGCCGTGGCCGCGGCGGAGGGGCCCGCTGACCCCGAATCTCCGCACGCTGACGGCGACGGCCGCGCAGCGGGCGGCGAGTCGCCGGCCGCCCTCAGCCGGAGGCTGTTCGTGGCGCGGAGCGTGGCCGTCGCCGCGTCCGCCGTCGCGGCGGGGACCGTGGCGTACGGGGCTTACGACGTGCTGAACGGTCCCTCGGTCAAGACCATCACCGTCCCGCTCGCCAAACTGCCCCGCGGGGCGCACGGTTACCGCATCGCCGTGGTCAGCGACATCCACCTCGGCCCGATCCTCGGCCGCTCGCACACTCAGCGGATCGTCGATGCGATCAACCGCACCCAGCCCGATCTGATCGCGATCGTCGGTGATCTGGTCGACGGCAGCGTCGCCGACCTCGGTGGGGCCGCCGAGCCGCTCGCCCGCCTCCGCTCCCGCCACGGCTCGTATTTCGTCACCGGCAACCACGAGTACTTCTCCGGCGCCGAGGAGTGGGTCGAACGCGTCCATGAGCTCGGCGTGCGGCCGCTGGAGAACGCGCGCGTGGAGCTGCCCGGCTTCGACCTCGCCGGAGTCAACGACGTCTCCGCGTACGGCGCGGGCCCGGCAGGCGCCGCGCCCGACTTCGCCCGGGCCCTCGGTGACCGGGACCCTGCGCGGGCGTCCGTCCTGCTCGCCCACCAGCCCGTGGTGATCCACGACGCCGTGCGGTACGGCGTGGATCTGCAGCTGTCCGGCCATACCCACGGCGGTCAGCTCTGGCCCGGCAACTACCTCGCCGCTCTGGCCAATCCGACCGTCGCGGGTCTCGAGCGCTACGGCGACACCCAGCTGTACGTCACGCGGGGCGCCGGAGC
Source organism: Streptomyces sp. HSS9-12 (assembly GCF_054963655.1). Lineage (NCBI taxonomy): Bacteria > Bacillati > Actinomycetota > Actinomycetes > Kitasatosporales > Streptomycetaceae > Streptomyces > Streptomyces sp. HSS9-12. Next base: position 39,333 of record NZ_JBUEGC010000011.1, read on the forward strand.
CTGGGGGCCGCCCGTCCGGGTCGGGGCACCGCCGGACATCACGGTCGTCACTCTGGCATCCCGGCGGGCGTAGGGCTTGTGGGTCCGCCAGGGCCTCAGTCCGCCGGCGCCCGGCAGCCCGAACTGTCGCTGCAGAAGCCCGCGAGCACGTCCCGCTGCAGCGCGTACGCCGAGCTGGTCTGGTCCGCCGGAACGGCGACCAGCACGGCGTACTGGCGGCCGCCGTCCTCGAAGGCGCGGTCGAGTACGAGGCGCGGACCGTGCTCGGCGTTGGTGTACGTGTAGCGCAGCTCCGCCGCCGCCCCCTGAGCCGTCGGCATCTGCTCCAGGCCGAGTCTGACGTAGTCCTGCGATGCGGCGCGCGTGGAGACGTCCTTCTCCACGTCCGTCAGGTTCTCGTACGGGGACTTCGCCGGGCTGTCCGTGACGCTGATCTGGATCAGGCTCCGCCCGTCCGGCGCGGTGTAGAAGAACTGGTCGTCCTTCACGCTGCGCTTCCAGCCCTGCGGTACGGCGAGCGAGAAGCCGTTTTCCTGGGCCTGCCGAAAGCCCTCCGGCATGGCCGACGGCGAGTCGGTGGGCGAGGCCGGCTCCTCGGAGGGATACGCGGTGCTGCCCGACCCGGCTTCGGTGCTCGCGGACGCCTCCCCATGCGCACCGCGGTGCGGTGTGTCGTCACCGCCGACCAGCGCCCACACGCCACTGGCCAGCCCAGCGCACACCACCACGGCCGCCACCGCTCCCGCGATGCGCAGGCGGCGGGCGCGCGTGGCGGGATCCATGGCGGGCCAGCCGTCCACACCCCAGTCCTCGGCCCAGACCATCCGCAGCAGCGGCAGCGTGCCGACCGGGGCGGGCGGTGTCCCGCCGCCCCCGCCGACGTCCCCCGGGGTGAGTTGACGTACCCACTTCTGCTGCTCGGCGTCCCAGTGCACCGTGCCCATCGCCCGCATCGCCTCCCCGTTCCGCCTGTCCAGCCCGCTTGACCGTCAGCCCAGCAGGTCGCCGAGCGCCTGTGCCACCGCAAGGGCCGACGCCAGCCCGGACACGGCCGTGACCCCGCCCTGGACCATGCCGCGCAGCCGCTCCAGACGGGGGCGTTCGGCCCGCCCCGTGGTCGTGATCTCGTCCTCGACGCCCGCGAGTTCGCCCTCGAGCGAGTCGACCTCCGGCGAGCGGACGAGCAGCGGGAGGTGCGAACGCAGCTCCCGTACGGCGCCCAGCAGTTCCTCGTACGCCGGGTCGGCCGCCGGTGCCGTGCCCCACTGCCGGTTGTCCGCGGCCGAGCCGTGGGCGCCGGTGTTGATCGCGCCGCCCGACATGTCGCCGCCGATGCCCACGTTGCCCGTGCCGCCCTGAGGGGTCTCCGCGGCCTGCGGTCCGTTCTGCGTCATCGCTTGGTCGTACTTCCCGTCGTACTGTCATTGCCCGCCGGGGCCGCCGGCCGCCCGTTGCCGGCGGCCCCTCCGCCGTTCTCCCGCCGGTCGTCGGCGGCCGAGCCGTGGGCGCCGGTGTTGATCGCGCCGCCCGACATGTCGCCGCCGATGAACACGCCGCCCTGCGCGACATGCACGATCTGCTGGTCGAACTCGTCGGTCTCGTAGCCGCGGGCCCGCAGTGCCTCCCGTACCCCGCTCGCGATGCGGTCCTGCACGGTCTTCACGTACCGGCTCACGTCCATGGTCTGGAAGAGCGACATCGTGTTCGTGGCGGCCAGTTGCCGCAGTGAGGCGTTGGGGCCGCTCGGCGGTGTCCCGACGGCCGGCTCTTCGGCGCCCGCGCGGCGCAGCGAGCCGAGCGCCCGCAGGCCGGTGGCCAGCAGTGCGAGCCCCGAGGCCGGCGAGACGGGCAGCGCTCGCAGCAGGGTGCCCACGCTGAGGGTCTCCGGCGGCCGGGCCGCCAGGACGTCGACGATCCGGAAGTCCGGCCGGACCGGCGGCAGGATGTGCGGCGCGACTTCCAGGACCAGCATGCCGCCCTGTGTGTGGACGCGGACGAGCACGGTGAGTACGACGTGCTCCTCCCATCCTCCGACCCGGATCCGCAGGAAGTGGCGCCGCGCCTCCGCGCCTTCGTCGACCGCCTCCGCCAGGTGCTGCTCGACGTCGTCGTACGGGATCTCCCACCGCGGGAGTCCTCCGGGGACGTAGACGAACTCCTCGACCTCCAGGTCCCGCAGCCGGTCCCGGCCCGTGACCGCCGCCGAGGTGCGCAGCGCCTTCAGCAGCGGCTTGATGAGGTCCACGATCTCGCGGCTGGTGAGCTGCGGATCGTTCGGGCCGACGGTCTTCTTCCGCTTCAACTCAAGGGCCAGTGACCAGGGTTCGTACGGAAGTCCGGCGCCGAGGAAGGGATCGTCGGGGTTGTAGACGACCAGCCGCGCGTACTGTTCGCGGTCGATCGCCTCGCTGATCCGCTGGAACGCCGGCAGCGGCGGCAGTTCGGGCCGGTGCGGGGCTTCCCGGAAGGCGTCACGCCCCAGCTCGCCGCGCACGACCGCCTCTGTGCGCAGCCGGTGCCACCACACCACCAGGCTCAGGGCGGGCGGGAGCAGCAGTGCGGTCAGCGCCGGCCAGTGGCCCTGCTTCAGCGCGACGACGGCCGTGATCCAGTAGCCGGCGCCGAGTATCCAGGCGGACAGCCGGAACCACCAGCCCAGGTAGCGCCGCAGGCGTCCCACGGGCCCCCGCGCGCTGCGCTGCCATCCACCCAGCACCGGGTCGGAGCGACGGCCCGCGAGGGCGCGGGCGAGCCACAGGTACAGCGCGACCGTCGCGTACACACCGGTCCAGGCGACCGGGTCGCCCGCCGGGAGGTTCCCCAGCGTTGTCAGCGCACCGACTGGCAGCAGCTGCCAGACCCTGGCCACATAGCCCAAGACCGGCACCAGGGGGCCGAGGAGCGAGGGATCCGCCGGCGTCGAATAGCCGTCGTAGGCGCCGTAGCCGGAGTCGAATCCCGGAGAATCCGTAAAGCCGCCGCTGCCTCCGGACCAGGGGCTGTCCCCGGACACGATCGCCACAACCAGGTCGATGCCGAAGAAGACCACCCACACGCCGAGCAGCAGCAGTCCGGTGCGCAGCTCCTGCACCCGGGCCCGCAGTGCGTACGCCAGCACGGGCACCGCGTCCACGCCGAGCGACGGCGGCACCGGCCGTTCCCGGTGCTCGACCAACTCCTCGATGACGCGCCGCCGGAACGTGGCGTCGAGGAACGCGCCCGCACACAGCAGCCGCGTCGCCTCGCTGCGAGCCGCGGACGGTCTGCCGGAGCCCGGCCCGGAGCCGTCCTCGCTTTGACCGCCGGGCGGCGGCGACCCCGGTGACTCCGGTGACCTGCCCACCGGCCCAGTTGGCTGGGCTTGCGGCGGGATGTGTCCAGCCTGCGTCATCCCCGGTCCCCCGATGTGTCAATGGCCCCTGATCACAAGCCAGTTGACTGTATTCGTCGTCTGCTGGGCTCGCAACGGAACAGCCGTTCGCCTGGTTACGCACCGTCCAGCAGCGCCGGGTTGATCCGGCGGACCACGGTCTCCAGCCGCGCCGGGTCGGCAGCCGGCCACAGCACCTCGCGCGCCGCCCGGTACTTCGCCGCCAGACGGGCCCGTACGTCGGCCGGGAGAGCGGCCGCACGCTCCGGGAGCGAATTGTGGGCGTTGTCGGCGATCTTGAGCAGGGCGGCGTCCTCGTCGCGGGCGATGGCGCGGATCATGTCCGGGTACGGCACCCCCGGCCTCTTGGTCACCGCGTCGACCAGCGCCACCACTTCCGCCCGGACACCGGCTGCCAGCAGCCCGTCGAGCGTCCAGTCGGTGTCCTCGACGACGTCGTGCAGCAGCCCGGCCTGGGCAAGGCGGTCGCTGACGGGGGCGAGACCGTACGCGACGGCGCGCACATGCTCGACGTACGGCACACCGATCCGGTCCCGCTGACCGGCGTGGGCCCCGGCCGCCAGGGCGTCGATCTCGGGGAAGGTCAGGGCGTCCACGGCGGCCTCCTCGCACCCGGTGGCTCCTCGGAACGGCAGCCTATGGTGCGCATCCCCGGTGGTACAGGCGCATCTCGTGGCGCGGAGATGCCGAAGGGCCCCGTCTCCCTGGGCTGGGAGACGGGGCCCTTCGCGGCGTACAGCAGGCGTCAGAAGCGGCGCGTGATCAGCGCCCGCTTCACCTCCTGGATCGCCTTGGTGACCTCGATGCCGCGCGGGCACGCGTCGGTGCAGTTGAAGGTGGTGCGGCAGCGCCACACGCCGTCCTTGTCGTTCAGGATCTCCAGGCGCTGCTCACCGGCCTCGTCACGCGAGTCGAAGATGAAGCGGTGCGCGTTGACGATGGCCGCCGGGCCGAAGTACTGCCCGTCGTTCCAGAACACCGGGCACGAGGTCGTGCACGCGGCGCACAGGATGCACTTGGTGGTGTCGTCGAAGCGCTCGCGGTCCTCGGGGGACTGCACCCGCTCCCGGGTGGGCTCGTTGCCGGTCGTGATCAGGAACGGCATCACATCCCGGTACGCCTGGAAGAACGGCTCCATGTCGACCACGAGGTCCTTCAGGACCGTGAGGCCCTTTATAGCCTCGATCGTGATCGGCTTCTCCGGGTTGATGTCCTTGATCAGCGTCTTGCACGCCAGCCGGTTGCGGCCGTTGATGCGCATCGCGTCGGAGCCGCAGATGCCGTGCGCGCAGGAGCGCCGGAAGGTCAGCGAGCCGTCCAGGTCCCACTTGATCTTGTGCAGGCCGTCGAGGACCCGCTCCTTGGGGTCGATCTCGATCTGGAAGTCCTGCCAGGTCGCCTCCGCCGAGACCTCCGGGTTGAACCGGCGGATCCGGAACGTGACCGTGATGTACGGCGAGACGGCGGCCGTGCCGGGACCCGCGTCCTCGGCCTTGTCCAGAGTCGGGGTGCTCATCAGTACTTACGCTCCATCGGCTGGTAGCGGGTCTGCACGACCGGCTTGTAGTCGAGGCGGATGGACTCGGTGCCGTCGGCGCCCACCTCGCGGTACGCCATGGTGTGCCGCATGAAGTTGACGTCGTCGCGGTTCGGGTAGTCCTCGCGGTAGTGGCCGCCGCGGGACTCCTTGCGCGCCAGGGCGGAAACGGCCATGACCTCGGCCAGGTCGAGCAGGTTGCCCAGCTCGATGGCCTCCAGCAGGTCGGTGTTGAACCGCTTGCCCTTGTCCTGGACGGCGACGTTCCTGTAGCGCTCGCGCAGCTCGCCGATCTTCTCGACGGCCGTCTTGAGGGTCTGCTCGGTGCGGAAGACCATCACATTGGCGTCCATGGTCTCCTGCAGCTCCCTGCGGAGTTCGGCGACCCGCTCGTTGCCGGTGGAGTTGCGCAGCCGCTCGACCTCCGTGACCACGAACTGGGCCGGGTTCTCCGGCAGGTCGACGAAGTCGGCCCGCGCGGAGTACTCGGCGGCCGCGATGCCCGACCGGCGCCCGAAGACATTGATGTCCAGCAGCGAGTTGGTGCCCAGGCGGTTGGCCCCGTGCACCGAGACACACGCGACCTCACCGGCGGCGTACAGCCCCGGAACGACGGTGGTGTTGTCGGCCAGCACCTCACCCGCGACGTTGGTCGGGATGCCGCCCATCGCGTAGTGCGCGGTCGGCTGGATCGGGATCGGGTCCGTGTACGGCTCGATGCCCAGGTACGTCCGCGCGAACTCGGTGATGTCCGGCAGCTTGGCGTCCAGCTGCTCCGGGGGCAGGTGGGTCAGGTCCAGGAAGACGTGGTCGCCCTCGGGACCGCAGCCGCGGCCCTCGCGGATCTCGGTGTAGATCGCACGGGAGACGACGTCACGGGAGGCGAGGTCCTTCATGACGGGCGCGTACTTCTCCATGAAGCGCTCGCCGTGCTTGTTGCGAAGGATGCCGCCCTCACCGCGCGCACCCTCGGTGAGGAGGATGCCCATGCGCCAGATGCCGGTCGGGTGGAACTGGAAGAACTCCATGTCCTCCAGCGGCAGACCGCGCCGCCACACCGCCGCCTGGCCGTCCCCGGTCAGGGTGTGCGCGTTGGAGGTCACCTTGAAGAACTTGCCGCAGCCGCCGGAGGCGTAGATGACGGCCTTGGCGTGGAAGACGTGGATCTCGCCGGTGGCCAGCTCGTACGCCACGACACCCGCGGACTTCTTGACCCCGTCGACCTCGGTGATCAGCTGGTCGAGGACGTAGAACTCGTTGAAGAACTCCACGCCTTCCTTGACGCAGTTCTGGTACAGCGTCTGGAGGATCATGTGGCCGGTGCGGTCGGCCGCGTAGCAGGACCGGCGGACCGGTGCCTCACCGTGGTTGCGGGAGTGACCGCCGAAGCGGCGCTGGTCGATCCGGCCTTCCGGGGTGCGGTTGAAGGGCAGGCCCATCTTCTCGAGGTCGAGAACCGCGTCGATGGCCTCCTTCGCCAGGATCTCGGCGGCGTCCTGGTCGACCAGGTAGTCACCGCCCTTGACAGTGTCGAAGGTGTGCCACTCCCAGTTGTCCTCCTCGACGTTCGCGAGGGCGGCGGCCATACCGCCCTGGGCGGCGCCGGTGTGGGAGCGGGTCGGGTAGAGCTTCGTCAGAACGGCGGTACGGCTGCGCTTCGTCGCCTCGATGGCCGCGCGCATGCCGGCGCCGCCGGCGCCGACGATGACGGTGTCGTACTTGTGGATCTTCATTGGTCGCGTCAGCCCCGGGCTCTAGCGGATGTTCGGGTCGAAGGTGAAGATCACCAGCGTGCCCAGCAGGACGGTGAACACCGTGGCGGTGTAGAGCAGCATCTTCAGCCAGAAGCGCGTGCTGTGCCGCTCGGCGTAGTCGTTGATGACCGTCCGCAGGCCGTTCGCGCCGTGCAGCATCGCGAGCCACAGCATCAGCAGGTCCCAGACCTGCCAGAACGGCGATGCCCAGCGGCCGGCGACGAAGGCGAAGTTGATCTTGCTGACGCCGCCGTCCAGTACGAGCTGGATCACCAGGTGGGTGACGACGAGGACGACGAGCAGGATGCCGGACAGCCGCATGAACAGCCAGGCGTACAGCTCGAAGTTCGTGCGGGTGGCCTTCGGGGTCCTGCCGGTGCGCGAGCGCGGCGGCGCGATCAGCGGAGCGGGGTTGTCGGGACCGTAGCCTGCCGTCTCGGCGGACGACGGTGTCTCAGTGGTGGCCATGTCTCTCAGCTCCCGAACAGCTCGCGCGCGGCGTGGTTGAGCACGGGGTAGATCGCCCCGAGCATCAGCACGATCCAGATGCCCATGACGGTCCACAGCATCTGCTTCTGGTACCTCGGGCCCTTGGCCCAGAAGTCCACGGCGACGACGCGCAGACCGTTCAGGGCGTGGAAGAGGATGGCGGCGACGAGGCCGTACTCCATCAGGGCGACGAGCGGCGCCTTGTAGAGCGCGATGGTGTGGTCGTACGCCTCGGGAGAGACGCGGACAAGCGCGGTGTCCAGGACGTGAACGAACAGGAAGAAGAAGATGAGGACACCGGTGACTCGGTGAGCCACCCATGACCACATGCCTTCCCGGCCGCGGTACAACGTTCCAGCCGGCACGGAAACCCTCCGAAAGCGGCGATTGGGGCCTGCCGGCTTCACTGTCGGTCGGCCCGGCCGGGTACGGTCCACCGGCCCTGGCCATCGTAGCGACGCCCTGTCGGTTCCCCAGGCCGGGGTGGTTCGGGTGTGATCAAAGAGGCACGTACGGGCTACTGAACTCGCCCGCAATCGCCGGGATTCGCCCCGTCCGTCGTTGGCGGCGGCTATGGCGACCATTGGGACAAAGTATGGCGGCGGTGGTGGTGCCGGGTGTGTGGCAGGTCACCGCGGAACCAGGCGGCCCATCACCAGCTTCGTCAGCCGCCCGCGGGCGATCCGGCGGAGCTCGTCGGCCGCCACGGTCCGCTCCTCCTCCGGCTCGTTGCCGAGCCGCGCGTGGATGCCGGCGAGGACGTGGTCGAGCACGTCCTCCGGCCGAAGTCCGTCCAAACAAATGATGAAGACATGGCCGAAACGGCTCTCGTACGCGGCGTGGGCTGCGCGCAGGGCGGTCCCGGCCGCTAGGGTTCCCGGACCCCACGAGCCGATCACGGCATGGTGCGCCGCCGACTCCCGGGCCAGCGCTTCGGCGAGGTCCCCGGTGGTCAGGTCGTAGCTGGCCTCATCGGCGGCCGCGAGCAGGGCGTCGAGGTCCGGGTACGGACGATGCGCGGCGAGCCTGCGCGCCCAGCGGTGACTGCCGCAGCAGGCGAGCAGACAGGCCTCGGCGGCGTCGGGCGTGGCGGCGTTGAGATGATCCAGACCGGTGCGGCGGGGGTGGCCCGAGCGGACGGGGCGCCCCGAGCCGTCGGCGGCCGGCCGGCCCGAGCCCATGGACCGGGCAGACGGGTGAGCGCTGCCGCGGCTCTGCGTGGGCAGGGACCTGGGCCGCACCGCGGGGGCGTTCACGAACGCGGGCGGGGCGGCCGGAGGGTCGCTGGACAGCGTGGACTCCAGAAAGAAAGTGGTGGGACTGGGGATGCAGGCGAGACGCAAACGTATCGATGCATGTCGGCCACTGTCCGGCGGATACGCGAATTTCACCCGGACGGGAGCGAACGAACGCGCGTGATGGACGCGAAAGTGAGCAAGACGCCGTACCTTCGCCCCTAAATAGGAGGATTGTGCCGATGTTTACAACGATGGGTGCATCGACCGGGCCGAGGCGGCGGACCGCCCGCACCGCAGTCGTCAAGCAGGTGGCCGTCTGGGCCGCTACGGCGCTCACCACCACCGGGCTCCTGAGCGGGTGCGGGGGCGGGGGTGAGTCCGGCCGTCCGCACCACGAGGGCCGGTCGTCGCCCGTCAGCCCGTCGGCCCCCACCACGTACCCGCCGCCGGCCCCGCCCCGCACGATTCCCTCCGTACGCTCCTACGAGCCCATGAACGGCCCCGGCTGGCGGCCCGACCGCAGCAGCCGCGTGGTGGCCGCGGCGGGCAGCCCGGTCGCCGACGAGGCCAAGCTGCTCGCGCGGGAACTCGGCCTCTCCTACGCCACGGGGCGCGCGAAGCGCGGTGACCTGGAGCTGCGGATCAAGCCGAAACAGCGCGGCGGCGACGAGGCGTACCGCATCTCCACGCGCGACGGCCGCGTCCTCATCACCGGTTCGAACGACGCCGGCGTCTTCTACGGCACCCGCACCGTCCTGCAGGTCGTACGCACCACGCACGCCTTCCCCGAGGGCGTGGTCAAGGACCGGCCCGACCGGCCCCAGCGCGGTCTGAACCTCGACATCGCGCGCAAGCACTACACCGAGCAGTGGATCGAGGACCGGCTGCGCGAGATGGCCAATCTCAAGCTCAACCAGCTCGGGCTGCACTTCTCCGACGACCAGGGCTTCCGGATCCAGAGCGACTCGCACCCGGAGATCGTCTCGACCCAGCACCTGACCAAGGCGCAGCTGCACCGCATCCTCCGCCTGGCGGACCGCCTCCATATCACCGTCGTGCCGGAGATCGACTCGCCCGGCCACCTGGGGGCCGTGATGGGCGCGCACCCCACGCTGCAACTGCACAACGCGCGCGGCGTCCCGGTGCGCGGCGCGATCAACATCGCCGATCCCAACGCCGCCAAGATCGTCGACGACCTGCTGCGCGAGTTCGCCGAGGTCTTCCCCGGCAAGTACTTCCACCTGGGAGCGGACGAGTACCGCGCGCTGATGGCGCAGGACCCCGACGCCGCCTACCCCCGGCTCGCGGCGCAGGCCCGCCGGAAGTACGGGCCGAACGCCGGGGTACAGGACCTGGCCACGGGCTGGCTGAACGACCGGGCGGCCGTGGTGCGCGCGAAGGGCAAGCAGCCCAAGGCCTGGAACGACGGCTTCTTCCGCGGCGGTGTCATCCACCCGGACAAGAACATCGAGGTGGAGTACTGGACGGGCAAGGAGATCGGCGCCCGGCCTCCGGCGGAGTACCTGCGTGAGGGCCGCAAGGTCGTCAATCTCAACGACGAGTACCTCTACTACGTGCTCGGGCAGCCGAACCAGTTCGTCTACCCGACGGGCGAGCGGATCTACAAGGAGTGGTCGCCGGCGGTCCTGCGCGGCACCAAGCCGGTGCCGGCGTCGCTGGCCGGCCCGGACCAGGTCCTCGGCGGCCGCTTCGCAGTCTGGGGCGACATCCCGAAGGCCCAGACCCAGGAGCAGGTGGCGCGCGGCATCCGCCTGCCGCTGGCCGCGGTTGCCCAGCGGCTGTGGGATCCGCGCAAGCCGTCCCTGAGCTGGCCGGCGTTCGTCAAGCTCGCGGACAAGGTGGACCCGGCGACCTGACGGGCCGTACGGGCCGGGGCCGCCGCACACAGCGGCCCCGGTCATCTTTCTTCACGCTCGCCGCTGTTATGCATCAGGACCGCACCCGGGTGAGCGCTCGCCGGGTGCCCAGCGCCATCAGCCCTCGTCCGGGGCGGTGGACGCGGAGAGCGCGGGGTCGGGAGACGGCAGTTCGCCCGTGCAGGTCGCCCGGCCGAACTTTCCGGCGGCGGTGGCGCTTTGCACGTGCCTGCCGCGGATGGCCAGTGCGCATCGGGCCTGACCACCCTTCTCACCCAGGACGATGCTGACGATCGGTTCCTTGCCGAGCGGCACCCTGACCGACTTCTTCCACGGCAGGTGGACTTTGGCGGCGGTGGCGGCCTTGCCCGCGATTCCGGAGCGGTCGCCGTCGCGGTAGGAGATGTCCACCGTGCCGGTGCCCTCCACCTCGTAGGTCACCTCGGCGGTGGGCACCGCCGTGTCCTTCGGCTTGCTGTCCCAGTCGACAACGCCGTACAACACGAGCCCTGCGCAGGCGGCAAGGGCGACGCCGGCGATGACGAACGCGCCGCGGTCGGCGCGCCTGCCCGCTGCCTCGGTGCCGGCCTGGGCGTTCGCGCCCTGCGACTCGGTGCCGCTGTCTGGGGGCTGGGTGTCCGAGGGCTCCGTGTGCCCGGCCTGCGTGTCGGACCCGCTGTCCGCCGGTTCGCTGTCGGAGCGTCCGGCGTCCGCGGCTCGGATGTCCGCAGGCTCCGGGTCCGCGGGTTCGCTCGCCGCCGTGCCGTTCGCGTTCGCGTGGACGGATGACTCCTGATCCGGATCTGCCCAGTCTGGGTTTCACGCGAACCCTTTCCTTACGCATCGGCAGACGCACGCCCACCGCGCGCTTCTGGCGTTCGGCCACGGACCCGTGGGACATCGCCGCCACGTACGACTACAACGAGCTGGGCCAGCAGACCGCGCGGACACTGACCTCCGCCGGCGGCTCCTCGAACCGCACCATGTCGTGGTCGTACTACCCCGACGGGAAGCTGAAGTCGAGGTCGGACGATGGTGTTCCGGTCGGCAAGTCGGTCGTCCTGGTCGACAACTCCGACACCCAGAACACCTCCTCCACCGGCACCTGGACGAAGGGAGACGCGTACGGCCAGCAGGGATACGACCACCGCACCCACGCGGCCGGTACGGGCACCGACGCCTTCACCTGGACGCTCAATATCCCCAAGGACGGCACGTACACCGCGTACGTGAAGTTCCCGCAGGTGACGGGCGCGGCGACGACGGCGAAGTACACCCTGACCCACGGGTCGACGACTGAACCTTCGGTGACGAAGGACCAGAACGCGGGCACCGGCACCTGGGTCAGCTTGGGCTCCTACTCCCTGAAGCAGGGCGAGGACGCCAAGCTGAAGCTAGACCAGAACAGTGGTGGAATCGCGGTCGCGGACGCCGTGAAACTGGTCCGTGACAACTCCGCGGACACCGACAACGAGAAGAAGACGTTCGCGTACACCTACGACGCGAACGCCAACCTGACCAAGATCGACGACACCTCGTCGGGCGCGAAGATCGACGCGTACACGGTCGCGTACACGGGCCTCAACCAGGTCCAGAAGGTGACCGAGGCGCTGGCCGGCCAGGAGAAGAAGTCCACGTCGTACACCTACGACGCCAACGGTCAGCCGGAGACGGTCACCCACCCCGACCAGTTCTCCAAGTACACGTACGACCTTCGCGAGCTGGTCAAGACGGTCTCGGTCGGCAAGAGCGCGACGGACACGTCACCGAAGGTTACGTCGTACACGTACACCGACCGCGGTCAGAAGCTGAAGGAGACCAAGGCCAACGGCAACGCGGTCGACTACACGTACTACCTGGACGGCCCGGTCAAGTCTACGACCGAGAAGAAACCGAACGGCACGCTCGTCTCCTCCCACACCTACACCTACGACCCCAACGGCAACAAGGCGCAAGATGTGGCGAAGAAGATGAACGCCGACGACCACGCGGCGTACCTCTCCTCGACCACGGACTACACCTACGACCCGGTCAACCGGCTCGCCAAGGCGGTGAAGACCGGCAACGGGGCCGGGACCGAGACGTACGTCCACGACGACAACGCCAACGTCATCAGCCAGACGGTCAAGGGCACGACCACCACATTCAATTACGACCGCAACCGGCTGCTGACGGCGACGGCATCGGGTCTCACGGCCAACTACAACTACGACCCCTTCGGCCGCCAGGAGTCCGTGACGAGCGGCGGCAAGGTCATCGAGCGAAGCGTGTACGACGGCTTCGACCACGTCGTGCAGTCCCAGAAGATGGACGACGCGGGTGCGATGGAGTCCACCACGTACACCTTCGACCCGCTGGACCGCACCGCGTCGAAGACGGCGGACGGCAAGACGACCGACTTCGAGTACCTGGGCCTGTCGAACGAGATCCTGGACGAGAAGGTAGCTGGTGCGCTGACCAAGTCGTACCAGTACAGCCCCTGGGGCGAGCGCTTGTCGCAGGTGAAGCACAACACAGACGGCACGACTGAGGACGGCTACTTCGGCTACAACAGCCACACCGACGTCGAGACGCTGACCGACAAGAACGGCGACACGAAGGCGACGTACGGCTACACCGCGTACGGCAAGGACGACGAGTCGGAGTTCACCGGCATCGACAAGCCCGATGCCGCCGACCCCACCAAGGAGGCGTACAACCCTTACCGCTTCAACGCGAAGCGCTGGGATGCCCAGTCCGGCACGTACGACATGGGCTTCCGCGACTACAACCCGGGCCTGAACCGCTTCACCAGTCGGGACATGTACAACGGGGCCCTGGCGGACATGGGACTCGGCGTAGACCCGTACACCGGGAACCGGTACGCCTTCGGCGGCGGCAATCCCACAAGCTTCATCGAGCTCGACGGGCACATGCTCGCGCCTTTGGGAGGTGGTGGCAGCAGCCCCACTCTCACGGAGCTGACGCTGTCGGACGGCCGTACGGCGATCTATGACGAGTACGGTATCGGGCACGTTGTCGGCTCCACGCCCGATAACGACGCCTCAAAGCTTGCCCTTCAAGCGCTGAACGACGACCTCAAGGCAGCGGGAGTCTTTTCCGACGGTTCCGGAAACGGAACTGGAGAGCAGTATCTGCTCCAAGACGACACCAACCCGCTGGTGGGCAAGGGGAACTTCACCGACAAGGACGGAAAGCTGAGACACCACGGGACGACGACCGATTTCATCCGGGTCTCTTACGAGAACGGAAAGATCGTCGACGTTACCGATTTCGACGCGACGAGTTCCAAGGTCGGCAAGGACCTGAAATTCATCGTCGCAGACATCAACAACAAGATGAGTGCGAATAAGAAGGGACAGGCCAACAATGTGATTTATGTCGCCCAGAGCGAGGCCCAGGCTCAGGCGGTGGCCAATCACTTCGCGGGTGACTCTCGGGTCCGGGTGCTCCACCCGGGCACCGGGTTCGACACCGGCCAGGTCTTCAACGGGGCGACTGGTGGTGCCAACGCGGGACGAGTCACTCCGAAGCTGCGCGGCCGCGTATTCGGCGTCGCGGGATACCTGATGCCGTTCGCCCAGGCTAACAGCTACGTGCGAAGCTTCGGTCTCTGGGGAGGTCTGGCGGAAATGGGCAAAGACTTCATCGATCCCTTCGGAGCCGCAGACTCCGTAGCGCCCCCCTCAAGCTCAGGTGGCATCTGTGATCCATCGTCGGGGAACTGCGCCTGAGTAGTTCCTGAGTGCGCACACCACCGCCGGAGATTCCGGCGGTGGTGTGCTTTCATCCACGAAGGCAGAGCGGATCAGTGCGGGGCCATCACCAAGTCGCCGATCACCCGCAACCCGACTTGAGCAGCCAACCACCGAGCGCGTTCGGCCTCGACCTGCTTGACATGGACGAAGACCGTGTGATCGGTAGCGGGCTCGGTTAGGTCGAGGTCGCGGGCATTCACGCACAGCGTGACGTACGCCCCCCTGGAGCCGCCGACACCGAGGCCCACCTCAGGCGCCTCGGGCCAGCCGGAGAAGTCCCACCGCACCGTGGCAGGGCTGTCGCCCACAGCGTTGAAGAGCGGCTCCACGACGTCCGGCGGCATACTCCAGCTCTGCAACCAGATGGGGAGGTGCGCCGAGGGGTCATCTCCCTTGTCCGACGAGGCGTCTCGATTTCCTTCGGCCCACCAATCCGCAGCCGGCAGCAGGTTCATCAGCGGTGCCAGGGACAGCGCCGAGAAGACTCGCGCGTCGAAGTCGACTTCGAGCTCACTGGTGTCCGCGATCTCCAGCAACTGCCGAACGACTCGCGATGCCTCCGCGAGATCGGTCGTCCTCAGGATTGGTTGCGCATATGAATTGGACATGGTGACTATTTTGCCACCAGGGGTGGAGACCGTACAGCTCACCCGTATTGCCTGAGGCGACCAAGTCGGCCAGGGCAGGGCGTCGCCAAGCGAGTGGGGGCACGCAAGCCGGCGATGAGATTCTTTGTCTTGAATGTCCCTGCGGTGGTCCTCCTGGCCCGCGTTCCTGTATAACCAGGCTCCTTTCGTGCGGCATGGGGAGTACTGAAGTGAGCACCCGGTTCGGATGTGCGGCCTTGGTTGCGGTTCCTCTTTCGGTTGTGCTGGTCGGTTGTTCCGCGGAAGAGGGGGCGGGAAGAACTGCGAGTCCGGTCGAGGCGACTGCTCCCTCGGGCGGGGATAACTCCAAGGACAAGAAGGTGCAGCCGCCTGCGGCGCCGAAGACACCGGCGGAGATTCTCGCCCGCGCCCGGGATGCGATGGCGGCCGAGACGGGATGGACCTTTTCCGTGGAGGGGAACGAGAGGGTCGTACTTCAGGGGCAGGGGAGCGCTGCTTCCTACACATCCACGGTGCGGCGGACCCAGGATCCCGAGGCCCTTCACTCGACGGGGACCATCGTCAGCAAGGGGAAGAGCAAGCCGGAAGAGGTCTTCGTCGTCGATGGAGTGGGCTACGTCAGGGAGGGCGGGACAGGAGTCGCCTGGAAGAAGGGCCCCGTGTCGGATTCGGACATCGCGAACAAGGTGGAGGCCCCCCTGGACTCCCTGGCGGCCTTCCAGGGCTATGCCAAGACCGCGAACGGGGGCTTGCAGCTGACCAGGACGGGTGGCGAGGTGCGGCTCCGAGTACGGGCTGACGCGCGGCGGCTGTCCGAGGTCAAGGACCGTCCCGCCGTCAAGAAGGCGGCGCGTGAACTGGCACCCACTCTCGCGCAACTGCGGAAGTCCGGTGTCACCGCGGGCGAAAGCCAGATCACGCTGAACCGTCTCGAGGAGGTGCTGGTTCTCGATGCCAAAACCTTCCGGGTCAAGTCTCACCTCTGTGAGTTCCGCTTTCTGATCCCCTATCAGGGACAGACCATCACTTACAGTCAGGAGGTGCGGGAGGAGAATCGAGGGATCTTCGGCGGGAGCATCAAACTTCCGCGCGACCTCAAGTGACTCCTGAGAATCGAGCCCGTCTGCTTCCCGCGCTCCCCGGCCCTGGCACAGCCGCACGCGAGCGACGAGGCCTCTTAACGTTCGTTCGCCACTGATTGTTCTTTTTGTGCGAGATGTCGGGTCGCTTGACGCTGCATCGGCCGGGTGATTAGAACCTCGGCCGCGGTAGGGCGTGATCTTTCGCGGTCAACTCTTTTCGGGCGTTCCGACGCGCCGCCACCATCCATCACTCTTCGTATTCACTTAGGAGCACAGCGTGCAGGTCTCATCCCGCCAGGCCTTGGTCGCCACCGCCCTCCTCGGCGCGCTGGCGGTGACCTCCGCGTGCGGACCCAGCGACTCCCAGGGCTCGGCCTCGGGCTCGGACTCGGCCAACGTGTCGAAGACGTCCGAGAAGCGGTCCCACAAGGCAGGCGGCTCGGCCTCGCCCAGTGCCTCCGCTTCCAAGAAGCCCTCCGGCTCACCCAGCGCCTCGGCCTCTGCCTCGGCTTCGGGCGCCGCCAAGAAGAGCAATCCCTCCAGCCACCCGACATCCGGCACCACCACCGGGGCGACGGCCGCCCAGCCCGCGGCCGCCCCGAACTTCCCCGTCCCGGTCTCCGTCGGCGACGCGACCCAGGTCATCACCGTCAAGGCCAGCGGCTCGTACGCCACCGTGACGGCCTGGGCGAACGGGACCTCCGGCTGGAAGGCGCAGTTCAGCACCACCGCGGGGCGAGTCGGTTCCAACGGTGTGACCGACGGGGCCACCCGAAAGCAGGGCACGTACACCACCCCCTCGGGCACCTACACCATCACCGAGGGGTTCGGTGTCGAGCCGGGCGGCACCGCCATGCCGTATCACGTGGTCAACAGCAGCGACTGGTGGGTCGAGGACCCCGAGTCGAAGTTCTACAACCAGATGCACACCGAGGCGGGCGCGGATTTCCCGCTGACCGAGTCCGGAGACCGCGGCAGCGAGCACCTCATCAACTACCCCACGCAGTACGCCAAGGCGCTCGTCATCAACTTCAACCGGTGGCCCGCCGTTCCGGGCCGCGGCGCCGGGATCTTCCTGCACGTGAACGGGCGGGGCGCCACAGCGGGCTGCGTTTCGGTGCCCCGCGCGACGATGGACCGGATGATGGCGTGGATCAAGCCGGCCAACCACCCCAGGATCGCCATCGGCTGAGCCGAGTGGCGCGCTGAATGGTTCCCGGAGCGGCTTCCCCCGGTACTCTCGCGCCCTCTGGCCGGCGGACCGGCGAACCCTGAGACCGTTCACATTCGACGAAGAGTGATGTTTTCCAGGCGCCGTGCGCCTGAGAGGCTGAGTGGCGGGTCAGATGGCCGGTCAGGGTGGGAGGAACAGCGCATGCAACGCAAGGGCGGAATCCGACTGGCGGCTGCGGCAGTGGTGTCGCTGCTGATGCTGACGGCCGCGTGCACCGGGTCGGGGGACAAAGGCGCCGACAGCGGAAAGGCAAAGTCCGACAGTCAGGCGGAGGCCCCGCAGGAGCCCGCCGCGCCCGCGCTCACCGGGGCGCAGCTGAAGAAGGCGCTGCTCGCCAAGGCTGACCTCAAGGGCTATGACTCCGAAGACCCGACGCAGAAGCCGCTGCGTCCCAAGGCCGAAAAGGAGGAGTGCCAGCCGCTTGCCGACGTCACCGGGTACGGCACCGAGCGTGAGCCCGCCCCGAAGGCGTTCGCCAGTCGCAACTTCGGGGCCATGACACCCGGCCAGGCCGGCCTGGCGGTTACGGACGTGCTGATGGCGTACGAGGGGCAGGACGCGACGAATGCGCTGAACGCGCTGCGTACGGCACTGAAGGCGTGCGGCGGTGGCTACACGACCACCAACAACAACGGTGGCCAGACCCTGAAGTACGTATCCGTCAAGGAGCTGAAGACGCCGTCCGGAGGGGATGAGGCAGTCGCCTTCCAGCTCATGGGCGAGACCAACGGTCAGAGGGTCCCGCTGAGCTTTGCGCTGGTGCGGTCCGGATCGACTCTCGTGCAGTTCATGGCCCTGCACCTTGGCAATTCCGCTGGAGGCCAGGTCCCGCAGAAGCTGGTGGACGCGCAGCTGAAGAAGTTGGACGAGACAACCGGCGCGTGACGGAAAGCGCCGCAACGGTGTCATCTTGTCGGCGCGCGATGTCCCCCCGCAGGCCGACCGCTCACGTACCGGAGCGCTCGTCGGCTGCCGCCGGTGTTCAGCACACCTCGCGGGGCGACAGCTCTTGCCCGCTGAGCGACGCGTGGCGTTGGGGGTGCCGTCTCGGTTACCTCATGAGCAGGGGGGCGGCTATTACTCCGCTCGGGTGCCGATGCAGTACCCGGGGGCGCGGTCATCATACAGAGAACCCCCAAGTGTCCCGGGATGGACTCCCGGACGGCTCAGCCTGCCGTTTAGCCCCTTTGCCGCATATGCGATGCGGTTATGTCTTTTTATCGGTTATGTGGGCAAAGCGAATCAGTTCGCTAACCGACAACAAGGAGTGAGGGGTTCGAGTGGTGTGGCAAGGCTGGGTTGAGAGATTGCCGCGGAGACTGGCCACCGTCTCCGCATTGATGGCAGCGTTGCTGGTGGCGCTTCCGTCCGCAGGGTCGTCCGCCGCGGAGCCCGTGCGGAAGACGCATGAGACGGGCCGTTACCTGGTCATGCTTCGTGACTCGGCGCGCGGACAGGTCAACGACATCGTGCGCGAACACCGCCTCCGCTTCGGGGTGCGGTCGGGGTTCACGTACGAGCACGCGCTGCTCGGCTATTCGGCCGTGATCCCGAATTCCCTGGTGTCCCAGTTGAGGAACGACCCCCGGGTGGCGATGGTGGCGCCGGACAGGCCCGTACGCGCCATGCAGCAGGTGCTGCCCACCGGTATCGACCGTGTGGGTGGCGACGTCAGCAGCACGCGATCGGGAAACGGGAGCGGCTCGGTCAACACGGGCGTGGCGATCATCGACACCGGGATTGACCTGAGAAACAGCGATCTCAACATCGCCGGCGGGGTCAACTGCAGCATCACCGGACTGCCTCCGGCCTTCCAGCCGTTCTTTCCGCCCCAGGACGACAACGGGCATGGCACCCACGTCGCAGGCACCGTCGCTGCCAAGGACAACGGTGTGGACGCCGTGGGCGTCGCTCCCGGCGCTCGCCTGTACGCGGTGAAGGTGCTCAACGCCCTCGGCATGGGATTTACCTCGAACGTGGTGTGCGGGCTGGACTGGGTGGCTCAAAACGCCCAGAAG
Source organism: Streptomyces sp. HSS9-12 (assembly GCF_054963655.1). NCBI lineage: Bacteria > Bacillati > Actinomycetota > Actinomycetes > Kitasatosporales > Streptomycetaceae > Streptomyces > Streptomyces sp. HSS9-12. Next base: position 58,319 of record NZ_JBUEGC010000011.1, read on the forward strand.
TACGACATCAAGGTGGCGAACATGAGCCTGGGCGGCTCCGGTTCGGACGACGGAAACTGCGGGCTCAACGACAGCGACGCGGAGCACGCGGCGATCTGCAAGCTGGTCAACCAGGCCGGTGTGACGGTCGTGGCGGCGGCCGGCAATGACAGCGACGACCTCGCCAACATGACTCCGGCGGCCTACAACGAGGTCCTCACCGCCACCGCCATGGCCGACTTCAACGGCCGGCCCGGCGGCGGCGCCGCACCCACCTGCCGGTCCGACCAGGACGACACAGCGGCGGACTTCTCCAACTTCGCCACCACCGCCTCGGACGCCGGCCACACCATTGCCGCTCCGGGGGTGTGCATCGAGTCCACCCGCGTCGGCGGAGGTACCACGGTCCTCTCCGGCACCTCCATGGCCACGCCGCATGTGACCGGCACGGCCGCGCTGTGCATCGCCGGGCCGTGTGCCGGACTGACTCCGGCCCAGGTCATGGCCAAGCTCCGCACCGACGCGGCGGCCCAGCCGGCCGGCTACGGCTTCCTCAGCGACCCCAACCACCCCACCAGCAGCCACTACTACGGCCACCTCGAGTACGCGGGAGCCTATTGATCTCCTTCTGGCCGTAGGCGGCACGTCCCCGCACTGAGCCATCTGTGCGGGGGCGCGGCCGTGAGGTCGGCCGTGGATGCCTCCCGTCTACCGGGGTCCTACAGCGCGGTGACCTGGAGGATGTAGACGCGCTCATGGCGCGGCACCACCTGGTAGATGAAGAACCCGTTGGGTACGGCCAGCGAAGCACCTTCCGGTGAAAACCCCTCATATGCGGAGCCATCGAGGTAAAAGCTGCAGCGGCACGAACAAGCCCATCTGCGGCCATTTCGATCTCTGCGACGAGTGTCGGCGGAGCTCCTCCGATGACGTACTCCTCGCTGGGGTCGTATTCCCATGCCCAGCTCATCCGCGCACTGCCGCCAGGGACTCTTCGAGGACGGCGTGGATCGTGTCCATGGCAGCCCGCCAACGAGGATCTGACCCGTCGAGCGTCTGTGCCTGGGCCTCTGCGTTGTGAAGGCGGGTGGAGAGGTCGGGGCGGCGTTCGATCTCGACCTGCTGCGCCCACATCAACAGCCATCCCTGAATCGGCTTGACGCTGTTGAGCTGGGCCGCCATGGCGAAGGCTTCGGTCTTCTGCCTCTCCATCTCCGGCAGGCGGTGAGGCGCGATCTTTGCCACGGCCACCCGGAGGGCGTCAGGAGTCCGCTCGGGGCGAGGGATCAGTTCTGCGCTGTGGTGGTGATCAGGCTGGCTGGTCATCGTGTCCTCCAGGGTGTGCCCAGCCACCGTATGCCAGCCGCGGCTCTTCCGTGTCCTTGTCACCTCCTGACTCAACTCCGTCAGGTGCCCCAGTGCGGCGCTGCTGAGGCTCATTGCTCTGTCTCCCTGGTGCGGTGGCGCTGGGCGGCCTCGAGGAGTTCGAGGGGGTCCGGGGCGGGCGGGATGAGTGGGGCGCAGGCGGGGCAGGCGTAGACATTCCAGCCTGGCCCGGTGTTGCTGTGGATCTCTCGGACCACTACGGGTGAGGTCGTCGTCTGCTGGCAGCGGATACACATGCGGATGGGGTTGGTGCGGCCGGCATCCATCAGGCGACCTCCACGCCGTGGATCCAGTATGGGCCGGGGGCGTCGATGCCCAGGGTCGCCAGCAGTAAGGCGGTGCGCCGCTGCCGTTGCTCCTCTGCGATGAGGTACGGACGCACCATGGCCGTCGCATCGCCGTCGATCCGCTCTTCGGCCCGTCGCCTGTGACGGGCCCGGGGAAGGTGCGGGGGATCCCAGGGCCGGATGATCACCTTGCGAGAAGCGGGACGCGGGTCGGCGCCTGGGACAGCCCGGTGGCGACCGGGCCTACGGGGAGAGAAAAGATTCCTCACCCAAGCGAGGCAGCGGGCAATACGCTTCGTCATGTCGACGCTCCTTCTTAGCGTTGGCCATGCCCCGGGGCCGTTGCAGCGGTCGCCGGGGTCTTTCGTTCGTTGCCCGCCCATGCTGGTGGGCAATCACCGTTCGTGACTCCATGGTTGCCCTGCGCGGCTACGCTCAACAGAGAGTCGCTGTCCCAGGCCTCAACACGGGACAGGTAGGGAGGACCAATGACGTTCCAACCGCGCGATCTCTCACCGGATCGATCGGCGCGAGACCTGTTCGGGGCTGAGGTGCGGCGCCACCGGGAGAAGGCCGAGATGTCGCTGCGGCGGCTGGCCGAGGTGCTGAACTACAGCAAGTCCCAACTTGCCCGGATCGAGACCGCCGAGTCGCTGCCGTACGACGACCTACCGGCGAAGCTGGACGCCTGCTTCGGCACGGATGGTTTCTTCGCACGCTTACACGCCGTCGCGCGGAAGGAGCCGTTTCCCGGCAAGTACCGGCGTGTGATCGAGATCGAGAGCCGGGCGACCGTCATTGAGCAGTACGCGAGCGCGACAGTCCCCGGCCTGCTCCAGACCCGCGAGACGGCGGAGCGGTGGCTGCGCTGCGGGCATCCGTACGCCCCTGATGCGGAGATCGAGGCGCTGGTGAAGGCCCGGATCGACCGGCAGGCGCGGCTGAAGTCCACCAAGCCGCCGCGGTGCTGGTTCGTGATCGATGAGGCGGTGTTGCGTCGGCCGGTTGGCGGGGCAGAGACGACACGTCAACAGATGCTGTCCCTGATTGCGTCTGGGACAGCGCCGCACGTGACTCTTCAGGTCCTGCCCTTCGCCGCCGGTGAGCACGCAGAGCCGGGCGGTTCGCTAACGCTCTACACGGTGCCGGATCAACCGCTGGTGGCTTACGCCGAAGGCAGTGAGTCCGGGACCCTCATCGAGGACCGAGGCGCAGTCGCGAAGCGCCGGGAGTCCTACGATCTGCTCAGGGCCATGGCCCTCTCGCCTCGTGACTCCGAGGCGATGATCCGAGCGGCGATGGAGGACTTCACGTCATGCGAACGACCCCGGACCTGAGCACTGCCGCGTGGCGCAAGAGCAGCTACAGCAACCCCGACGGAGGCGAATGCATCGAGGTCGCCGACGGCTTCCCCGGCCTCGTCCCCGTCCGGGACAGCAAGGATCCCCACGGCCCCGCCCTGGTCTTCCGCAGCGAAGCATGGGCCGCCTTCATATCGGGCGTGACAGCCGACGAGTTCCCGGCCGCGGACTGACCCCAACCGAGCCCCACCAGACGCTCGAGACAGTCCAATGGTTGTACGGAAACTGTGATCAACTTCCGTGAGAACCACCACATGATTGACATGTGACGTTCAACAGGTCCATCCCGCTTGGTCATTGGGAGTGAGTTCCACTCCCATGGCCGGACAAACGGGGGTTGGGCCCATGAGCGCGCAAGCAAGTGGACTGCCTGGTGCTACCGGGATGCGGGTGTACGCGGTGGGGTTCGTGAAGCAACTGACGGCCAGGAACCGGCTGCCGCTCGACTACTCGGTGGCCAGCCTGCGCGTCGTGGACTTCATCGTCGACGGGCTGCGCAAGAGCGCACCCGCGCGTGACCGCGTCGAGCGCACACTCTTCGGACTCGGGGCGTACGTCGGTGAGGTGTTGGTTCGCCGCGCCGGAGGCGTATGGGTCGAATTCGACGCGGCGCAGCGGGAGTTGTTCCGGCAGCCGGTGGGGATCCGGATGCCCGACGGGCGGGTGTGGAACCCGCTCGGCAAGGTGGCGAACCGCTTCGACTTCGGCCCCGAGGAATCGGTCCAGAAGCTGTATCTGCAGCTCCATGGCCGCCGCCTCCGTGAGGTCGACGAGCTCGGGGTCTGAGCAGTCGGAAGAAGGCCGAAAAAGACTCTCGCCGTGCCCCTCCTCCTCCCCGAGGAGTGGCACGGCGAGAGCGTTTGAGGCGGCGTTACGGCGTCAGGGCCTCGCCCACGTGGGCGCCCGCGGGGGTGCCCAGGTTGGAGCGGCCGTAGTACACGCCGGTCGTCGTCGAGACGCCGGAGCTGCCGCTGTCCAGCTGCAGGATCGTGCCGTCGCCCGAGTCCTCGCCGTCCACGCCGATCGCCAGGTCGGCGCGGCCCCAGCCGGACAGGTCGTGCAGGACGACCGAGGAGCCGAAGCGGTCACCGGACTCGGTGGCGCCCGCGATGCCGGAGGTGTCCTGGCTGTAGGCGAGGGCGCCGCTGCCCGTCAGGCCGGTGGAGCCGCCGCGCAGCAGCAGTGCCATGCCGGCGTTGGTCCGGGAGACCCCGTCGCGGGTGATGTCCTCGCCGGGAACACCGGCCATGACGTCGGCGTATCCGTCGAGGTTGTAGTCGCCGACGGCGATGGAGTAACCCAGGTCGTCACCGGTCTCCGCCGCGCCCGGGACACCGGAGGTGTCCTGGTGGACGGTGGTGCGGCCGGTGGTGGTCAGGCCGGTGGAGGAGCCGTACAGCGCGGTGATCTGACCGCCCTTGTACGCGCCGGACTCGGTGGCGTACGGCTGGCCGACGGCGGCGTCCGCGTAGCCGTCACCGTTCAGGTCGCCGACGGCGACGGAGCGGCCGCCCTTGACCCCGAGAAGGCCCACTCGCTGCAGGCCCGTCGCGGAGCCCTTGAGCACCAGCACGCGCGAGACCTTGGTCGGGTCCCGGAAGGTGATCGCGGCATCGGAGTAGCCGTCGCGGTTGAAGTCACCGGTCGCGGAGTCGACCTGATAGACGGGGGCCGTGTACGCGGTGCTGTTCAGGTAACCGGACTTGGCGGTGCCGGTCTTGCCGTCGAACAGCCACCAGCGGCCCGGAATGCCCGGGGCGATGGACAGGACGTCGGCCTTGCCGTCGCTGTTGAAGTCCGCGACGGTGACGGAGGTGCCGAGCTTCTCGCCCGCGGCGCGGGTCGCGGTCGCGGTGGTGTGCATCGTACCGCTGGTCAGAGCCGGCCCGTAGAGGACGGTGACCGAGCCGGAGTCGGCGTGGCCGGTGGTGTCGTCCTCGCCCGGGGCGCCGATGGCGAGATCCGCGTAGCCGTCGCCGTTCACGTCGCCGAGGGCGTTGTCCGCGCCGAAGTTGTCACCGGACTCCGAGGCGCCGGGGACGCCGGGGCTGGACTGGGTGAGGGTCTTCTTGGCCGAGGCCACCGGGCCGTCCGTGCCGCCGGGGACGACGGTCAGCGAGCCCACGCCGCCGGAGGTCCGCGGGGTGCCGACGATCAGGTCGTTGGCGCCGTCCCGGTTCAGGTCCGCGGTGGTGGGAATGGAGTTCGCGGCCGGGGAGGCGGCGAACCGGCGAATCTCCGGGAGCTTGGAGTACAGGTTGGCGCCGGGGCACTCGGTGGCGTAGGCGTCGCGGTGGCCGGAGATGGTGTACAGGGTGGCCTGGTCACCTTTGTTCCAGACACCGGTGTCGCCCGCGGCGGTGAGCGTCACCTTGCCGGTCGGGTTCACGCCGTACTGGCCGAGCTTGTAGGCGGCGATCCGGGAGACGGCGTTCAGGATGGGGGTGGTCGCCTTGCCGTCGGTGGCGAAGTTGCCGATGACGGAGATGCCCGTGGAGTAGCTGTTGAAGCCGTAGGTGTGCGCGCCCATCACGGGGAGGTCGACACCGCCCGCGCGGCCCTCGTAGATCGTGCCGCACTTGTCGACGAGGAAGTTGTAGCCGATGTCGTTCCAGCCGTTGGACTTCACGTGGTACGTGAGGATCGAGCGGAGGATCGCGGGGGTGTCCACACAGCTGTAGTTGTTGGCGTCCGTGGTGTGGTGGACGAAGGCGGCGTCGATCTTCTCGATGTACGACGGCGGGTCCTCGACCATGGACTCGTCGGCGCCCCACTGGGCGCGGGAGACGATCGGCGGCCGGTTGACGGTGGACGGGGGAGCCGGCGGCACGGTGGGGGTCGGCGACGGAGAAACGCTGTCGCTCGGTGCCGGCGAGGCGGTGTCGCTCGGCATGGCGGAGTCACTGGCCGACGCCGTGGGGGAGTCGGTGGGCGTGGCCGTCTCGGACGGCGCGACCGTCGAAGAGTCGGTCGGAGCCGACTGGTCCGTCGGCGAGTCGGTCGGCGAGTCGGTCGGCGAGGGGCTGATGTCGGCCGGGAACGCGTACGCTGCGGGGTGGGCGTTGCGGCCGGACGGGTCGTCCTTCGCCGCCTGGTTGGCCTTCTTGGCCTCGGACGGCAGCACACCGGGGTCGACCAGGTCGAGCCGCAGCCCGCCGGGAAGATCGCTCACCGAGCCGTCGGCCGCCACCACGCGGGCCTCGACTCCGTCCGAGGGCCCGACCCAGCGGGGCTCGGTCGAGCCGCGCAGCTCGCTCTCGGGGGCCTCTTGGGTGTCGGTGGCGCGCTCGTCGAGGTCGAGCTTGTGCCAGCCGGTCCACTCGCCGGTGTCGACGCTGCGGGTCCGGACTTCGGCCGTGCCCTTGACCTTCTCTTTGCTGGCCGGCCAGGAGATGCCGAGCAGGCTGAACGATTCGGTGGTGCGGCGGTCCACTCCGCTCTTACCGGCGCTGAGCGCCTTCAGCGGGAGGGAGTGCAGCTTGACCGGGGAGGCCTTCACCGGCGATGTGTCGTTGGACGGGCTGGCGACGGCGACCGTCACCACTCCCGCGCCGCCGAGAACGACGGCTCCCAAGGTCAGCCAGGTTCTGCGTCTCAGGCTCAGCGGCCTGTACGCACGGGTTGATCGCGGACTCAAGATTCCCCACCTTATGAATGTTTGTGGGGCCCCGCCTGTCACAAGAGGGGCCTGCTGTACCGAGCGCAGCGGCGGTCAAGAACGTCACACCTCGCGGGCCGGCGGTCCGTCGCAGGCGGCGGGGGGCCGGGCGGCAGGGGCAGCCGCCGATTGCACCGCACGGATATCCGCCGGCGGCATGCTTGTCCGTTCATGACCTGCGTCAGACGTACGAGGCCCGGAGATGGTTGTATGAGCCGGCGACCAAGGGGGTTGATGGGGGTGGAATGATGCAGGTCTTTCTGGAGACCGACCGGCTGGTGCTGCGCCGCCTGACCGAGGCCGACGCCGACAACCTGTTCGCTCTCGACAGCGACCCCGGCGTCATGCGCTTTCTGGGCTCGGGCGAGCCGACGCCGCGCGAGGTCATCGTCCAGGAGACCCTGCCGAGGCTCCTCGGCTCCTACGCCCTCTTCACCGGATTCGGCTTCTGGGCGGCCGTGGAGAAGACCACGGCGGAGTTCCTGGGCTGGTTCGAGCTGCGGCCACCGGATGGTGCCGACCCCACCGAGGCCGAACTCGGGTACCGGCTGCGGACGGCCGCCTGGGGCAAGGGCTACGCCACGGAAGGCTCGCGGGCGCTGGTCGAGAAGGCCTTCACGGAACTCGGCGTGCAGCGCGTGTTCGCGACGACGATGGCGGTCAACACGGCCTCCCGCCGTGTGATGGAGAAGGCCGGCCTGACGTACGTCCGCACCTTCCACGAGGACTGGCCGCATCCCATCGAGGGCTCGGAGCACGGGGACGTCGAGTACGAGCTGCACCGGGCCGACTGGGAGCGGCGGCGGACACATACACCCTGACCTGCCTGATTCACCGGAACGTCGACCGCCGTACGGGGGCTGCCGACCGGCTGTTGATCGTCAGCGCTGTCAGACGGAGCGATAAAATCGAACTGCTGTGGAATTCCTGCGGGGTTGCCCGCGCGGTGTGGTGTGGCGTCAGGCATGGCCGAAGGGACGTCAGGGGACACGAGCACGGTGAACAGTGCCGAGTGGGGCGAAGAGGACAGCGTGGGTAAGCGTGGGGAGCGCGCACGGACGCAGCGGCAAGGGGACGAGGATGGGCTGGGAGCCGCCGTCGCGCGGGCCCAGGCGGGCGACGAAGCGGCGTTCGCCGCGGTGTACCGTCTCGTCCAGCCCCGGCTGCTCGGCTACGTACGCGGGCTCGTCGGCGACGACGCGGAGGACATATCCGCGGAGGCATGGCTGGAGATAGCCCGTGATCTGGGCAGATTCCGCGGCGATGGGAACGGGTTCAGAGGCTGGACCGCGACCATCGCCAGGCACCGCGCGCTGGACCACCTGCGCCGGCAGCGCACCCGCCCGCGCCTCACGCGTCTTGAGCAGGACGCGTACGAACTCCCCAGCCGGCAGGACACGATGGCCGAAGCGTTCGAGGCGATGTCCACCGAGCGTGCGCTGGCGCTCGTTGCCGGGCTGCCGCGCGACCAGGCGGAGGCGGTGCTGCTGCGGGTGGTGGTCGGCCTGGACGGGCCCGCCACCGCGCGGGTGCTCGGCAAGCGGCCCGGAGCCGTACGTACCGCCGCCTATCGCGGGCTGAAGCGGCTGGCACTGCAGCTCGCCGGCCGCGGTACGGAGTCCCGGTCGGCTGCCGGGGTGACATCTTCGGCGCCTCGTGCGCTGGGTGAGGCGGAATGAGCGAACGGCGAGAACGGACACCTGACGGGAGCGATGTGGACCGGAAAAGCGCGGAGCGGTTGCTGAGCGGTGAGCGGCCGACGGCAGCGGACGGCCCGGCCGTCGTGGCGCTGGACCGGCTGTTGTCGGCTGCGGCAGGGGACGTCGCCGTGGAACCGGAACGCGCACGGGAGCGCGAAGCGCTGGTTCTCGCGGCGTTCCGCGCCGCACGTGACGCGGGCGGTGCCGCGTCGGCCACGCGCCCTCAGGACGACTGGCGTCCGCGCGGCTGGCGCCGTGTGCTCCTCCGGTTGGGCGGCGGCAGCAGCCGTACTCCGAAGGTGGTCGCCGGCTCGCTGGTGGCGGCGATCGCGCTGGGCGGGGTGGCTGTCGCGGCGGGGAACGGCGAGTTGCCGGTCCCGTTCGGCTCCGGGTCTGGTGAGGCGGCTCCGAGTCAGGCGCCCGGCGGAGCCGGCAGGTCCGCCGACGAGTCGAGTGGCGCGGAACAGACGAATCCGGTGCAGCCCTCGCAGTCCGGCGAGGGAGCCACGACGGAACGGCCCGGCCCGTCTCCGGGCAACGGCAAGGAGCATCCGGCGAAGGGTGCGGGCCGCGCCGAGAAGGCACTGTGCCGGGCATATGGCGCCGCGAAGGACGGACATGGTGAAAAGCACCTGAACGCCGCATCGTTCAAGCGCTTGGCCGAGGCGGCGGGCGGCGAGCGTGCCGTGGACGGCTACTGCGCGGCGCTGCGGCGCGAGGCCAAGCACGCGGATGGCTCCGCGGGCGGCCATGACGGCTCGGAGGACCTGGAGGTGTCCCTGTCTCCGTCCGAGCCCGGGTCCCCTTCCGCCGATGCGTCCAACACGTCCAACGGCTCGGCCACATCCAACGGGTCCGACTCGTTCGACAGCTCGGATGCCACCAACGGCTCCGGCAAGGGTCAGCAAGACCACTGACGCGCGGGCAGGCGTACGGGCTGCGGCCCGAAGTCCGGTGTGCCGGGCGGGAGTTCAGCAACGGCCGACCAGCTGACAAACAGGACGGCCGGGGTCGCCACCCCCCACAGGAGAGACCCCGGCCGTCGTCTGATGGGGCCCGAAAAAAGGGCCCGTACTTTCCTCAGCGCCGCGCGTTCAATTTGTGTCACACCACTCTGTGACGGATGGTCGTGGCACTGTCGCAACCCGTACGACATGGACGCGGAGGCGCCACAGGCCGTAGCGTGCAGATCGCGCCATCGGCGCGACCGCCGTGATCGTCTGCCCGGGCCGGGGAAGGCCGTACTGCCGGGGGGTACTTCACATGTTTCCGCGCACCGATCCCTCCCGAGCCCGGCCCCGGCCGGCGGTGGTGAGAGATGTGCCACGCGTGCGCGGAGCTGTGTGTTTCCCCTCCCGGCCGCCGAAGTGTGGCTGTGACGGTTCTGGGTACCCTGGGCCCGCCCCGAAGGGGCGGGGCCGGCAGACCGGCAGACTGGTTGACCGGTTAGTAGTCCGTGACCGGCGGACGGTGCAGCTAGATCCCCACGTCGGAAGGCAAGGGGAGAGTGGAGCAGGACGAGGGCGTGCTGGGGGACGACGCGGAGCTGACCGCCGCAGTGCACGCGGCACAGGAAGGGGACGAGTGTGCCTTCCGACATGTCTATCGAGCCGTGCACCCACGGCTGTTGGGCTATGTACGGACGCTGGTCGGTGAACCCGACGCGGAGGACGTGGCATCCGAGGCGTGGCTTCAAATAGCCCGTGACCTGGAGCGCTTCAGCGGTGACGCGGACCGCTTCCGGGGCTGGGCGGCGCGCATAGCCCGCAACCGGGCGCTGGACCACATCCGGATGCGGGGCCGCCGGCCCGCCGTCGGCGGTGACGAAACCGAATTGACGGACAAGCCGGCCGATGCGGACACCGCCGGCGAGGCGCTGGAGGCGCTGGGCACCGGCCGTACGATGCGGCTGATCGCCCGGCTGCCGCAGGACCAGGCAGAGGCCGTGGTGCTGCGGGTGGTTGTGGGGCTGGACGCCAAGAGCGCGGCCGCGGTACTCGGCAAGCGGCCCGGCGCGGTACGGACGGCAGCGCACCGGGGGCTGCGCAAACTGGCGGAACTCATCGCGCCCGAGGGACCAGACAGCGGGCGCCACGCGATGGACGCGGATCCTGCGGATGCCGTAGTCGACTCGGCCGCGGCCGGCAGCGGGCCGGACCAGCGCGGACTGGATGCTGTACCACCTCAGCGGGCCCCACGCAAGGGGGCGGTGACGTCCGCGAGTGTGACGGAATCACCGGCGCGTACGCAGAAGGACATGTGATGGCCGACGATCGGTACAGCTGGCTGGACGAGTACGCCGCGGAGCTGCTGTTGCGCGGCGAACCCGCCGATGCCGTCGTCGGAGCCGACGACGAGCACGTCCTGGCCGAGGCCGAGCGGCTGTCCGCGGCGCTGACGGAGGTGAGCCGGACGGCCCTGGGTGACTCCCGGACCGAGGGCGAACTGTCCGGCGAGGCCGCTGTGCTCGCCGCGTTCCGGCAGGCGCGTGCAGACGCGGCGCGCACAGGTTCTACGCGCGATGCGGTAGTGCAGGACGTGACCCCTGCGCTCGACGCATCGTCACCCACGCCCGCCTCTTCGCCCGTGGCCTCGCCCGGTGCCGCTCCACAGTACGCCGCGTCGCCCAGCCCCACGTCGGCGGAGGACGTATCGGCGTTCACCGGCGGCGCGCTCGAGTCCGTACGCATCGGCCGGGGAGCGCGGCACGCCCGGCTGCGCCGGCCGCTGAAGGCGGGACTCGCCGCGGCGCTGGCCGGCTGTGTGCTCGGCGGGGTCGCGGTCGCCGCGGGCGCCGGGGTGCTGCCGACGCCGTTCGGCCGCGGGAGCGGTGAGCCCGCACCGGCGCAGAGCGTGTCCGCGGCCGCCACACCGGGGCCGCAGCCGTCGTCCTCGGCGAGCGCGGGCACGACGGGCCGGTCCGGGGCGCCCGAGCAGAGCGCCGCCGGACGGGAGCCGGGGACCGGTGACGCGCGCGGGACGGACGGCAGCACACCCTCCGAGGGCAGCCGGCCCGGCGAATCGGCGGGCTCTGACGCCGGTGTGGCCGGTGCGGAGGTGGGTCTGCCGAGCACCGGGACGAACAGTGCGATGTCCCTCCAGCTGTGCCGCAAGCACCAGGCCGGCACGCTCGACGCCGACTCCAGGCAGCGGCTCGCGCGCGTCGCGGGCGGAGCCAAGGCGGTGGACCGCTACTGCGGCCGCCTGCTCGGCGGCAATGCCGACGACAAGGGCGACAAGGACCACAAGGGCGGCGACGGCGGTGGCTCCACCGGTGGCGGTGGTGACGACGGCGGCGACGGTGGCGGCAACGACGATGGCGCCGGGGAGCGGCAGCTGCTGCTCCCGTCCGCCGGCGCGACCGGCCCCGGGGCGTCCCCGAGCATCGGGACCAGGTCGGCACCGGCTGCCGGGAGTGCGGGCTAAGAGACCCGCGCATACCCTCTGACCTGCGCGTTCATCGTTCCGGTCAGCGGGTGTGACACCGGGTGTGACACCGGGTGTGACACTTTTTGGAGCAGTGACGCTGAAGGTAGTGAGCCGACTGGTCATCGGCGGCGCGTGAAGCCGGGGTTCCCCCCGTACCCACGGCTCCGCGCATCCGGCGCGGGCGGGGCACGTTCCCCCGGTCCCGCCCGCGCCCCTTCTCCTTCACGCGGTGTCCCGCTGTCCCGCCCTTTCCCTCAACTGGGGCTGTGCACCAGACCCCGAGGGCCGGGGCAACGTCCCCGTGTATCGCCTCGGCTGACGCGGCACTAGCGGTAGATCACGACCTTGTCCCCGACCCTCACCTGGGCGAAGAGGGCTGAGATCTTGGCCTCGTCGCGGACGTTGACGCAGCCGTGGGAAGCCCCCGCGTAGCCGCGGGCCGCGAAGTCCGCGGAGTAGTGCACCGCCTGCCCGCCGCTGAAGAACATCGCATACGGCATCGCAGTGTCGTAGATCGTCGAGCGGTGATGCCGGCTCTTGAAGTAGACGCTGAACGCGCCCTCGCGGGTCGGCGTGTACTGCGACCCGAAGCGCACATCCATCGCCGAGATCACCGTGCCGTTGATCATCCACGCGAGCGTGTCGCTCCGCTTGCTGATGCACAGCACCCGCCCGGCCAGGCAACGCGGATCGGGCCTGGCAAGGGGGTTGCCGGTAGGCGGGTGGAGCTCCGACAGCGTGGGCTGCCGCGTCGCCCCACGCAGCGCCGCCCAGGTGACGGCATCGACGGTGCCGGTGACCACCAGGTGCTGCCGTCCCTGGAAGGACCTCACCGCACCGGCGGTGATCGAGCCGTAGTAGCCCGTCGGATTCCGGCCGAACAGCCCCATCTGGCGCAAGCGGGCCTGCAGTTCGCGGACCTGCGCGCCGCTCGCGCCGACAGCCATCACCGGCTTGGGCCTGGGCAGGGCGGCCGACGGTGCGGACGGCCGCGACGGCGGCTTGTGTGAGGCCGCGGGCTTCGAGGGCGGGGCGCCCGCGAGGGGCGCCCGTGTGTAGCTGTGCGCTGGTGGCCTGTCGTCCTGCGCCGGCATGGCCTGCGCCTTGCAGCCGGCCGTCCCGCCTACGGTCAGCACCGCCACCGCGGCGGCTGCGGCAGCCTTGCGCGCGACTCCGGACGGGTTGCGGACGGCCGCCTCGCGGATGACCCAGGTCCTGCTCATGGCCCTCCCCCGATCCACCGGGTGTCCGCCCGGTACCGCCCGTTCCAACCGGTTCTTCGGTTTCTCCCCCTTCATGATTCCCGGGGCTGCCATGACCTGAACCAGGGCGCATGCTGTGAGGAAGGTCCTAGCCTGCGGGTCTCCACGGCTCGCACGGCCGCCGCTACAGTCCGTGGCGAGGGCCGATGATTACCCACCAGTAGTACAGCGGGAGGCGTGAAACCCCATGGCGCGCGAGTCAGAGTCCGGACTGCCCATCGAACCGGTATACGGGCCGGACGCCCTCGCCGACTGGGACGCGGCCGAGAAGCTCGGGGAGCCCGGCTCGTACCCCTTCACCCGAGGCGTCTACCCGACCATGTACACCGGCCGTCCCTGGACGATGCGCCAGTACGCGGGCTTCGGCACGGCGACGGAGTCCAACGCCCGCTACAAGGAGCTCATCGCCCACGGCACGATGGGCCTGTCGGTGGCCTTCGACCTGCCGACCCAGATGGGCCACGACTCGGATGCGCCCATCGCGCACGGTGAGGTCGGCAAGGTCGGTGTGGCCATCGACTCGATCGACGACATGCGGGTCCTCTTCGGCGGCATTCCGCTGGACAAGGTCTCCACGTCGATGACCATCAACGCCCCCGCCGCGCTGCTGCTGCTCCTCTACCAGCTCGTCGCGGAGGAGCAGGGCGTCTCGGCCGACAAGCTCACGGGCACCATCCAGAACGACGTGCTCAAGGAGTACATCGCCCGCGGCACGTACATCTTCCCGCCCAAGCCGTCCCTGCGCCTGATCGCGGACATCTTCAAGTACTGCAAGGCCGAGATCCCGAAGTGGAACACCATCTCGATCTCCGGCTACCACATGGCGGAGGCCGGTGCCTCACCCGCGCAGGAGATCGCGTTCACCCTGGCCGACGGCATCGAGTACGTCCGTACCGCGGTCGCCGCGGGCATGGACGTGGACGACTTCGCGCCCCGCCTGTCGTTCTTCTTCGTGGCGCGGACCACGATCCTCGAGGAGGTCGCCAAGTTCCGCGCCGCCCGCCGGATCTGGGCGCGGGTGATGAAGGAGGAGTTCGGGGCCAAGAACCCGAAGTCGATGATGCTGCGCTTCCACACCCAGACCGCGGGCGTGCAGCTCACCGCGCAGCAGCCCGAGGTGAACCTGGTGCGCGTGGCCGTCCAGGGGCTCGGGGCCGTCCTCGGCGGCACCCAGTCGCTGCACACCAACTCCTTCGATGAGGCCATCGCGCTGCCGACGGACAAGTCGGCCCGGCTGGCGCTGCGTACGCAGCAGGTGCTGGCGTACGAGACGGATGTCACCGCCACCGTCGACCCGTTCGCCGGCAGTTACGTCGTCGAGAAGATGACCGACGATGTGGAGGCCGCGGCACTGGAGCTGATGGCGAAGGTGGAGGAGCTGGGCGGCGCGGTCAACGCCATCGAGCGCGGCTTCCAGAAGAGCGAGATCGAGCGCAGCGCGTACCGCATCGCGCAGGAGACGGACTCGGGGGAGCGGATCGTCGTCGGCGTCAACCGCTTCCAGCTTGAGGAGGAGGAGCCCTATGAGCCGCTGCGTGTGGACCCGGCGATCGAGGCGCAGCAGGCCGAGCGGCTGGCGAAGCTGCGGGCGGAGCGTGACCAGGCGGCCGTCGACGCGGCCCTGGCGGAGCTGAAGAAGGCGGCGGAGGGGACGGACAATGTCCTGTACCCGATGAAGGACGCCCTTGCCGCCCGGGCCACGGTCGGCGAGGTCTGCAACGCGCTGCGCGAGGTGTGGGGCAACTACGTCCCCAGCGACGCGTTCTAGTGCCGCGTCAGCCAGGGTTTGCCCGGTAGCGAGGTGACCTGGTGCGGTCAGCTGCAAGGCGCCGGACCGGCCTCATAGTGTGGGCCTACTCGGTCGATCGGGCAAGGCAGCAGATGGCCGTGCCAGGGCGGCGAGCGGGGCGAACCCCGGCTGACGCGCCACTAGCCCTCGGAGCATCTGGAAACGGCTCGGGTGGGGTGTTGGGTCACCCGGTCCGGGCCGTTCCGTTGTCAGACGGAGATGACCTCGACGCCGCGTTCCAGCCCTTTGAAGTCCCGGGCGTTCCGGGTGTAGAGCGGCAGCCCCTGAGCGGCGGCCGTGGCCGCGATCATCAGGTCGATACGGCGCGGGCGCGGATTGCGGTTCGCCTTCACCGTGAGCGCGACCAGGGTCCCGTATCGCCGCGCCGCCTCGCGGTCGAAGGGGATGGCGGCGAACTCCGCCTCGACATCCGCCAGACGCTGTGCCCGCGTCATCATCTCCACGGGGTCGCTGGTCATCGCCACACCCTGGGCCAGCTCCGCCAGGACGATCGATGCGACGGCCGCCTCAACAGGCAGCAGCCGCGGGTCGATCAGTGGCAGATCGATGACGACGCAGGTGTCGAGCAGCCCGCGCCGACGGCGCTGCGTCACCCGCGCTCCCAGGGGTTGTCGTCATCGCCGACGCGGTCCTCGTCGCCGAAGAACTCATCGGCCTCGGCGCGCATCCGCGCATGGTCGACGTGTGGCGCGTTGGCCCATTTGCGCTGGAGTTCCTCGACCGGAACGAAGCGGCGGCGGGTGCTGAGCGGCCGTACCTCGGCGATCTCGGCGCCGTTCCGGGTGATGCGGTAGGTCTCACCCGCCTCGACATCGTCGAGCACGGCCTTGGAGCGGGCGGCAAGTTCGCGCTGGCTGATGGTCTTCATACACCAAGTGTAGTGCAGTGTATTGCGCTGCGATACAGCTGCGCGAGGCCTATGGCGCCAGCACATCGAGCTCGCGCATCGCGCCGATGGTGATCTCGCGGGTCAGCTCCTCGGCGCGGGCGGCGTCCCGGTGCCGTACGGCCTCGGCGACCTGCACATGCAGGGTGACGGCGGCCGGATCGGGGTCGCTGAACATCACCTGGTGCTCGGTGCGCCCCGTCAGCACCTCCGCCACCACATCGCCGAGCCTGGCGAACATCTCGTTGCCGGACGCCCGCAGGATCACCCGGTGGAAGGCCACGTCGTGCACCAGGTAGGCCTCCAGCTGCTGGCCGCGTGAGGTCGCCACCATGCCCAGCGCGTGCCGGGTGAGCTCCGCGCACTGCTCGGGGGAGGCGTGCTGGGCGGCCAGGCCGGCGGCGACCGGCTCGACCGCCGACCGCAGCACGGTCAGCGAGCGCAGCTGGCGCGGGCGGTCGCTGCCTGCCAGGCGCCAGCGGATGACCTGCGGGTCGTAGACATTCCACTGCTCGGGCGGGAGTACGGTCACGCCCACCCGGCGCCGGGACTCCACCAGGTGCATCGATTCCAGGACCCGGATGACCTCCCGGACGACGGTGCGCGAGACCTCGAAGCGGTCCTCCAGCTCCTCGGTGCGCAGGACGGTCCCCGGTGGGTAGTCGCCCGCCGTGATCGCGGGCCCCAGGGATGCGAGCAGCCGAGCGTGCAGTCCGCGGTCCTGCCCTGGTCCCCGCCCCTGGGTCCCCATCGTCGGATCTCCCCGTTTCTCCTGGTCGGCTCCTGGTCCGTCCCATCGGCGCCTGAGGACGTCAGCGTAGCGCTGCACGCCTCCACTCAATTAAGTATGACTTTTAAGTCACAGACTCTTGAATACGTCGTATCAATGAGCTTGAGTGTGCGGCGGCGTCGAGGTCGAGGAAGACTGCGAGGTTTTGATGCGCGCCCCACATGTCGTGGTCGTCATGGGAGTGTCCGGCACGGGCAAGTCCACGGTCGGCCGGCTCCTGGCAGCCGAGCTCGGCGTCCCGTACGCCGAAGCGGACGCGTTCCACTCCGCCGACAGCATCGCCAAGATGTCCGCCGGCATCCCGCTCGACGACGCCGACCGGGAGCCCTGGCTGGATGCCATCGGCGCCTGGGCGGCGGGGCGGTCCGGGCTGGGCGGTGTGGTCAGCTGCTCGGCTCTCAAGCGGCGCTACCGCGACCGGCTGCGCGCCGCCGCGTCCGGGCTGTTCTTCCTCCACCTCACCGGCGACCGCGCGCTGGTCGCCGAGCGGCTGCGGCAGCGCCGGGACCACTTCATGCCCGGCTCGCTGCTGGATTCGCAGTTCGCCGCGCTGGAGCCGCTGCGGCCGGACGAGTACGGCATGGCCGTGGCCGTCACCGCCGATCCGCAGGCGATCACCGAGCGGGCGGTGGCCGCCCTACGCCAGTCGCAGCCCACGACCTGCGGCTGACACCCCGCCCTGTCCGTAACGCCCGCTGTATCCGCACCCCCGTCCCCCTCCGTATAAGGAAGGCCCATGCCTGGTCCCAGAGTCGAGATACTGGCCGCGGACCCCGTCCAGCCGATCACTTCGGCGGGTCACGCGCAGTTGGGAATCGCCGTTCTCGTCGGCATCGCCGCCATCGTCCTGCTCATCAGCCGCTGGAAGGTGCATGCCTTCCTGTCCCTGACTCTTGGTTCGCTGCTCCTCGGCGCGGTCGCCGGCGCCCCCATGGACAAGGCGATCACCAGCTTCATCACGGGGCTTGGCAACACGGTCGCGGGCGTCGGCGTGCTCATCGCGCTCGGCGCGGTCCTCGGCAAGCTGCTCGCCGACTCCGGCGGCGCGGACCAGATCGTCGACACGATCCTGGCCAAGGCGAACGGGCGCACCATGCCGTGGGCGATGGCGCTGATCGCGGCGATCATCGGCCTGCCGCTCTTCTTCGAGGTCGGCATCGTCCTGCTGATTCCCGTGGTGCTGCTCGTCGCCAAGCGCGGGAACTTCTCGCTGATGCGTATCGGCATCCCGGCGCTCGCGGGCCTGTCCGTGATGCACGGGCTCGTGCCGCCGCACCCCGGTCCGCTCGCGGCGATCGACGCCGTCCACGCCAATCTGGGCGTCACCCTCGCCTTCGGCGTCCTCGTCGGCATCCCGACCGTCGTCATCGCCGGGCCGATCTTCTCCCGGTACGCGGCCCGCTGGGTCGACATCACCCCGCCGGAGCGGCTGATCCCGCAGCGGCCGTCCGAGGAGCTGGAGCGCCGGCCGGGCTTCGTCGCCACCGTGGCGACCGTGCTGCTTCCGGTGGTCCTGATGCTGGGCAAGGCGCTGGTCGACATCGTCGTCGACGACCCCGAGAACCACATTCAGCGGGTCGCGGACGTCATCGGCTCCCCGCTCATCGCACTGCTCGCCGCCGTGATCGTCGGCATGTTCACCCTCGGCCGGGCGGCCGGCTTCGCGAAGGAGCGGCTTGCCACGACGGTGGAGCAGGCTCTGGTCCCCATCGCGGGGATTCTGCTGATCGTCGGCGCCGGCGGTGGCTTCAAGCAGACGCTGATCGACGTGGGCGTGGGTCAGATGATCCTCGACTTCTCCAAGGACTGGTCGGTCTCCGCGCTGTTGCTGGCGTGGCTGATCGCGGTCGGCATTCGCCTGGCGACCGGCTCGGCGACGGTCGCCACCATCTCGGCGGCGGGTCTGGTCGCCCCGCTGGCGGCGGACATGAGCACGACGCAGTCGGCCCTGCTGGTGCTCGCGGTGGGTGCGGGGTCGCTCTTCTTCAGCCACGTCAATGACGCGGGATTCTGGCTGGTGAAGGAGTACTTCGGGATGAAGGTCGGCCAGACGATCAAGACGTGGTCGGTGATGGAGACGATCATCTCGGTGGTGGCGCTGGTCTTCGTCCTCCTGCTGTCGCTGATCGTCTAGTGCCGCGTCAGCCGGGGTTTGCCCGGTAGCGAGGTGACCTGGTGCGGTCAGCTGCAAGGCGCCGGATCGGCCTCGTAGTGGGCCTACTCGGTCGATCGGGCAAGGCAGCAGATGGCCGTGCCAGGGCGGCGAGCGGGGCAAACCTTGGCTGACGCGGCACCAGCGGCCTGAGGCTCCCCGTCGGACCCCGTTACCAGGCTGGGCGCAGCCCCAGCCTGGTAACGGGGTCCGACGGGGGACTGCCGGGTGTCCCCGGTGGACAGCGCGGCGAGGTAGGCCGCGACGTCGGTCTTCGTTCTCCGTCGCCAGGCCGACGTAGCCGTCCGGGCGGATCAGGAAGAGGCCGCGGGCCGCGTAAAGCGGCGCGGGCGCGGGCGTTGGGGTCGAGCAGGTCAGGGGCCGTACCGCCGAGGCGGTACGCGCGGACGTCCGCGCCGTCGAGCGGCAGGAACCAAGGCCAGCGACGTGAAGTGCTGCCGCTCACCGCGGCTCGCGCATCGGGTTCCACTCCGTGATCC
Organism: Streptomyces sp. HSS9-12; assembly: GCF_054963655.1. Lineage (NCBI taxonomy): Bacteria > Bacillati > Actinomycetota > Actinomycetes > Kitasatosporales > Streptomycetaceae > Streptomyces > Streptomyces sp. HSS9-12. The sequence continues at coordinate 77,519 of NZ_JBUEGC010000011.1, forward strand.
CCGTGACGTCGTACTCCCGCAGCGCCTGCAGATACGTGTTGATCTTCGCCGCCTTCACGCTGCCGTGGTGGCACGCCAGCGTCCGCGGGCCGAGCTCCTCGATCATGTCCAGCGCGCTGCCCAGGTGCTCCCGTGAGGGGAACACCCCGACCGTCTTGTACATCTCGACCACGACGCCGCTCTGGTCCGCGTCAGTGAGCGCATGCCCGCCCTCCGGTCCGATGAACAGGTCCGAGCAGAAGACCGTTCCGCTCGTCGAGTCGTACGGCAGCATCGACTCGCGCGTGTGCACATACGGTGTCATCAGGAAGCGGAGGCGGTGGTCGCCGAGGTCCAGCTCGGTGTCCTCGTCCACGATCAGCGGCTCGCGGTCGGCGACGTCGGACAGGCGTCGGCGGGGCTCCTCGGGCCCACTGCCCACGGGCAGGGCGTACGGTGCCTGGTCCAGGTAGAGGTTGAGCGCGCCGCACTCGTCGCCCTCGATGTGCGGCACCACGAGATAGCGCAGTGTGTCCGGGTCGAGGAGGCGTTCAACGGCGTCGAGTGTTTCGTCGAACGCCCGGCGGAAGCCCATCTCGACCAGCGTGGGCGCCTCATCCCGGATCAGGAAGAAGCTGGTGGAGAAGTCCTCGTCCGGCGCGGTCATCATGTTGATGCGGAAGATGTCCGGTGCGATCTCGGCGACGGTGGCCATGATGGCCTCCTCGGCAGGTGGCTTGCCCGTACGATCCTTCGCCCGCCCGATGCGGTGCCCCGTGCCATTCCACGGTACGCCCGGCCCGGCCGCACGGTCCATCGGGAGCCGTGCGCCGCCCTCCGGTTATCGGTTTCCTGTTCTCCGATTTTCCAGTTCCGGTGTCCAAGCTCCGCTCAGGCGAACTCGCCGCCGATTCCCAGCCGGTGGCGGGGGTCTCCTGGTGGCGGGCGGTCTCGGGCGCGAGTTGGCGGCACCCCGAGGGACGCGACTCCGCCATCGGATCCCGGCAGAGCCACCCGGTGGTGATGGGCCCCCGGCCCCTCGACCACACCGCGCGGGTCATGCGCCGAGGCGCGTTCCTGGACCTACGCACCCTCCACCCGGTCCAGGAATGATTCGAGGACCTGCCGGTAGCGCTCCGGCTCCTCCACCATCGGCAGGTGGGCGCTCTCCTCGAACACCACCCACTCCGCACCTCGGATCCCCTCGACCATGGGCCGGACCAGCGCGGGTGTCATCTCGTCGTGGCGGCCGGAGGTCACCAGCACAGGCACTTCGAGCTCGGCGAGCCGCCAGGTGACGTCCCAGTCCTTCAGGTTGCCGGTCACATTCCACTCCGGCCCCTGCATGGTGGTGTACATGTCCTCGTTCATCGTCGAGAGCGCCCGCATCACATGCTCCGGCCACGGAACGCGCCGGCAGATCCACCGCGTGTAGTACTCCATGACGGCCTCGAGATACGCGTCCTCGTCCGTCGTTCCCGCTGCCTCGTGCCGGTCGATGGCCTCCCGCACGTCAGCGGGCAGGGACTCCTTCAGCCGCCGCGTCTCGGCCGCGAAGGCGGGCAGAGCGGGGCAGGTACTGGCGAGCACCATGCTCTGCACGCCCGGCGGCCGGCCCAGCACGTACTCCAGGGCCAGCCAGCCGCCCCACGAGTGCCCGAGCAGATGGATCCGCTCGAGCCCGAGCGCGTCCCGTACGGTGGCGACCTCGTCGACGAATGTGCCCATGCGCCACAGCAGGGGATCGTCCGGGCGGTCGGACCTTCCGCAGCCGAGCTGGTCGTAGAAGACCACGGGTCGCCCGCGGTGGGCCAGCGCGGCAAGATCCTCGAGGTAGTCGTGCGGCAGGCCCGGCCCGCCGTGCAGAACGAGGAGCGGATACCTCCCGCCCGGCGCCACAGGAAGCTCGCCCACGGTCCGGTACCACGTCCGGTACCCGCGGAACGGCACGATTCCTTGGCCCGTCGTCGACATCCCACGTCCATCGTCATCCCCGCCGCCATCCCGTGCCTCCCCGGTCTCCACCCCGGTGGCGCGCGGACGACCCGACCCCTGGCCGAACGAGCGGGCAGGCCCGTCCTCGGCGAGGATGGACTCGCGGACGTACGCGCGTACGGGGTGGAGCACGGGGCCGTACGCGAGCGAGGGAGCTGTGGTCGTGATGAGGGCAAAGGACCTGGTGGCACAGGCCGAGGCCGAGGTCTTTGACCGACGGGACCTCTCAGCGGTGGACCGTTACTTCGCGGCCGACCTCCAGCAGCACAGCGCTCTGATCGAAGACGGCCCGGAAGGGATGAAGGAGCTGATCGCATCGCTGCCGGAAGACTTCCGCTATGAGTCCGCGCGGGTGCTGGCCGATGGCGGCCTGGTGCTGATGCACGGTGTCTACCACAGGCTCGGCCCGGAGCCGATGGTCGCCTTCGATCTGTTCCGGGTCGAGGACGACCGCATCGTCGAGCACTGGGACGCACTGACCCCGATGGCCACCAGTACGGTCAGCGGGCGCACCCAGATCGACGGCCCCACCGAGGTCACCCACCCGGAGCAGACGGACACCAGCCGGGACATCGGCGAGTCCTTCGTCCGCACGGTGATGGCCGGCCATGCGTACGAGGCGCTGCCCGATTTCATCGGTGGTGAGAACTTCGCCCAGCACAACCCCGGCATCGGCGACGGGCTCTCAGGGCTCGATACGGCGGTGGCGGCGATGCGCGAGCAGGGCGTCACGATGGACTACGACAGGGTGCACAAGGTGCTGGCCGAGGGCGAGTTCGTCTTCACCCAGTCCGAGGGGTGCTTCGCCGACAAGCCGTACGCGTACTACGACCTGTTCCGCGTCGAGGACGGAAAGCTTGTCGAGCACTGGGACGTAATGACCGAGATCCCCACGTCCCTGCCCCACACCAACGGCCTGTTCTGACGCCGGACGGGCAGTTGGACGGTGCCGTCACCGCCCCGGCTCGCCCCCAGGCTCGGGTGAGTCCTGGGGGCGAGCCGGGGCGCGCGGTTCAGCGCAGCTGCGTCAGTGCCCGCTTGATGCGAGGTGTCAGCGGCGTCTCGACGAATCGGTACATCAGCCACGCCAGCAGCAGCATCGATCCGATGGTCAGTGGAAGGGTGACGTACGACGGCAGGCCCAGCGTGCGGTGCAGCAGCCACACCGTGACCCAGCCGAGGTGTTCGTGCACCAGGTAGAAGGGGTAGGTGAGCGCCCCCGCCACCGACAGCCAGCGCCAGTTGGCCCAGCGGAGGTGGCCCAGGGCGATCGCCGCGACCGCCAGGAAGCCCGCTGTGAAGACGGCGATGATGCCGATCGACGGACGGTAGGAGAAGAAGTCCGGGTTCGGCGCGTGCCACAGCCGGGACACGGCGTAGTGCTGGCCGATGAGCCAGCCGGCGGCGACGATGCCCCAGGCGGTCACGTCACGCCGGTCGCGGTGCACCAGATACAGGCCGATGCCGCCGATGAAGTACGGCGCGTACTCCGGCATCAGCACAACATTGAGCACCGGCTCGTTCGCGGCATCCGCGACCGCCGCGGCCAGGGTCCACACCGCGCAGAAGAGCACCACGCGCTGCCGGGTGGCGCCCGGCAGGACGACGAAGAGCGCGAAGAGGGCGTAGAACCGCAACTCGGCCCAGAGGGTCCAGCAGACACCGAGCACCCGGTCGATGCCCAGGGGCATCTGCAGCATCGTGAGGTTGACCAGCGCGTCGGTGGGCGCGACCGCCTTGAACACCACTCCGGGGAGCGCAAAGACAAAGGTGACGAGGATGATCGCCACCCAGTAGGCGGGGAACAGCCGGGAGACGCGGGAGGCGAAGAACGCCCGCAGGGGGCGGCCCCAGCCACTCATGCAGATGACGAAGCCACTGATGACGAAGAAGATCTGCACGCCCAGGCAGCCGTATGCGAACAGCGAGGAGGCCGTGGGGAACTGCACGTTCGGAGAAGTGCCCCAGGCCTGGGCTATCTCCCCGTCCCGGCCGCCGTAGTGGTAGAAGGCGACCATCAGTGCCGCGACCAGCCGGAGGCCGTCGAGCGCCCGCAGTCGAGCCGGGGGCGGCGCATTGCTTTTGATGCGCGCCCCCGACTCTGCGGGTCGCGCTTCCGGTGAGAGCGTCGGAAGCGCGGTGGCCGAGGCCATCATCCGTATGCCGCCCGCTTGTTCGTCAGGCGGCGCTGCACGGCGCGCGCCCGGCGGGCGACGCGACGGACCGTCGCATTACGCGGCAGGAAGGCCAGTTGCGAGGGAACCGCGCCGGGCAGGGCCAGCGAGGTGAGCCTGCGGCGCTTGAAGTAGCGCCAGGTGCGGGCGTTGAGGTGGGCCGCGAGGTAACGCTCGGCCGCCGGCCGCAGATTGGGGTAGATCTGTGACTGCATCGCGTAGCCGACCGCGGTGACCAGACCGGTGAGCTGGTCGGCCACCTCCTCCCGGGTGGGGCGGCTCCAGGCTTCGAGCGCCGCGCGGTCCTCCAGATCGGGCAGCAGCGCATCGACGATCGTCACCGGCACGCGGTTGCTGTTCTGGTACGGGCTCAGACGTTCCAGCAACAGACCGGTTCCGGTGCGGGCTACGGGCAGGTCGTAGAAGGCGCTCGCGGTGAGCAGGGCGGTGGAGAAGCAGCCCACCACCAGCGCCGGCCGCATCCGCTGGTAGAGCACCTCGGCGAGCACCGGGGTGTCCAGGACGGTCAGTTCGACGCCCAGCTCCCCGGCCTCCTTCTCCAGCATCCGCGACCAGCGGGCCGGAGCGGTGGGGTGCGGCTTGAAGACGATGGTGCGGTGGCCGCGTGCGGCGGCGCCGCGCAGCATCGTCACATGCAGCCGCTCCTCCTCCTCGGGGCTGAGGATGTCGAGCGCGGAGAGGTACTGGCCCAGCAGCAGGGCCGGGGCCTCGATCTCGGGCACGTCCGCGGTGCCCTCGCCGGCGAGCTCCGCCAGCACATCGGTGAACGCACCGGTCGGGACGATCTGCGGCTCGACGTCGAACTCCGTCAGCAGCAGCGGCCGCAGCCCCGGCACCAGGTCCAGGTGCAGCAGGCGGCGGATGCGGGTGCCGACGAGCGGATCGATCTTGTTGCGGGTGGGGCCGTAGCTCATCAGGCCGTCGGCGTAGACGTCGATCGGCGCGGCCGGGAACAGCCGGGTCAGCGCGAGCGCCGGGTTGACCTGTATGGACTCGACGGCCAGTTCCACCTCGTCGTCGCCGAGGTCCCACAGCATCCGCAGGTGCCGCTCCCACAGCGGTACGTCGTCCAGGCGCGGGGACCAGCCGCCCGGGTGGAAGGGGCTGATCGTCTCGTTCCAGGACAGCACCCGGTCGAAGCGCCCGCGCAGCCGCTCGAAGCCGGGCATCGTGTCCAGCGCCGGAGCCGTCTCGGGCGTGGCGGCGTTGTTGCTGACCAGCAGCAGGCGCCGGTCGGCCGGCTCGAAGCACCCCGAGTCGAGGGCCGCGGCGAGCGTGGCGGCTCCATACAGCGTGGACGCAAAGAAGATCTGCGTCCGCTTGGGGGCGGGCATCAGGCGGCCACCTCTCCGGAGACGGGACGACGACGCCGCAGCCGCCGCAGCCGGGAGGCGCGCTCGATGTCCATGGAGTCCAGGGCTTCCAGGAGAATGTCCTGCGGCATGCGCTTCAGCGCCGCCGCGCTCGTCGTCCGCAACTTTCGTGCCACGGGCGCTTCGAACCTTTCCATACTGCCGAGGTGGTGGGAAATGATCGCGCAATACGTACGGACCGCCTTCGGCAGCAGTTGATCCGCGTCCGGGTCTTTCGCTGTTTCCTCGATGACCTGGTCGAATGCGCGAATGAAGTCGAGCTGGCGCACATCGCCGATCTGTGTCAGGGAGGAGGCTACTCCGCGCCGGTAGAAGACTCCGAGCAGGCCCACGACGGCAAAGGATTCGGCCTCGCGGTGCAGCCGCCAGATCCAGGGGCGGTCCTCGGCGGTGCGCAGCCCGTGCCGGAAGTGCAGCAGCCCCTCGTCCACGAGCCGCCGGTGGTAGATCCCCGCCCAGGCGTAGGGGTAGTCGACGGAGGTGCTGCGGTCGGCGGGCAGGATGCAGTCGCGCGGGTTCATCACGACACCGCGCCGGCCGTGCGGCACGCGGTGGATGGTACGGGTGCGGCCGGTGTTCTGGACGTGGTCGGTGCGTACGAAGTCGCAGCCGAACTCCTCGATGGCTGAGAGGAGTTGCTCGTAGTAGCCGGGCGCCAGCCAGTCGTCTCCGTCGAGAAAGGTGAGGTACTCGCCGCGGGCGGCGTCGATGCCCGTGTTGCGCGCGGTGGCCAGGCCGCCGTTCTGCTCGTGCCGTACGAAGACGGCCCCCGGCAGGTCGTTCGCGGCACGCTCCAGGATCTCCGGTGTCTCGTCCTTCGAACAGTCGTCGACGAGAATGAATTCGAAGTCCTGTCTCGCGTTGGCACGCAGGCTTCTCAGAGTGTCAGGAGCGTATGTCTGCACGTTGTAGAACGGCACGATGACGGAGAGCTTAACCACCCAGGTGACGTTAGGTCTCGCTCCGGCATTCGTCTTGACCGTCGGTGGGCCTATGGGTGAACGAAGAATGGCGGAATGGTTAACCTGTCGCTCTGACGTGCCGATTCGCCATTCGTCGATGTGCTGTTAACCCTTTGTTGCGGCTGCGTTCGACGCAGACTCGGAATGCCTTCCTAGCGTCTTCGGCGTGCCAGCAAGTACAAGTCTTCGTCCGCGGGTTGCCGTGCTCGCCGACTCCGATACCCGGTGGAAATGGGGCGCGCTCACCGCAAACCGGCTCGTATCGGACATTCGGCTAGACGGTTTTCTTCTGCGTGGACGCGCAACGCCGACCGCCCGTCAGCTCGACGAGGTGGGAGTGCGCGCGGAGTCGCTGCGCGAGGTCACCACCGCCGAGTTCCTGCGGACCATGGCCGCGGAGTCCTTCGACCTTGTCGTGCTCGCCTGCGTCGGCGGCGCCGTCCAGGCAATGCTGCACGGCCTGGCGAAGGCATGGGAAGGCCGTACCCAGCGGCCCGTCGTCGTAACCGGTTACGTCGGCGTGGTCTACGAGAAGCTTGCCGACGGCCTGCTGCTGCGGCACGGCGCCGATGTGGTGCTGGCCAACTCCCGCCATGACGCGGACCGATTCCGCGACGTCTACGCGGGCGTGGGCGCCGACTCCGGCAGCGTCGTCGAGTGCGCCCTCCCCTTCCTTGGGGGCGCGCGCTACAACGAAGGGGAGCGCGGCGAGCGCCCGTACACCGTCGTCTTCGCCGCCCAGCCCTCCGTCCCGGAGAACCGCAACGACCGTACGTACCTGCTGCGGCGCGTCGTGGAACACGCGCGGTTCCACCCGGACCGCGAAGTGCTCATCAAGCTGCGCAGCAAGCCCGGCGAGCACACCACGCACATCGAGGAACTGCCCTACCAGAAGCTGGCGACCAAGGTGCGCGGCGGCCTGCCCGCCAACTGCCGGTTGGTGTACGGGCACATGAGCGAGGTGCTGGACCGTACCGACCTGCTCGTCACGATCAGTTCGACCGCCGCGCTCGAGGGGCTGCACCGCCGCATCCCGACCGTGGTTCTGACCGACCTCGGTGTGCGCGAGGCGCTGGGCAACCACCACTTCCTCGGCTCCGGCTGCCTGGCCTCCTGGGACCAGCTCGACGCGGGGTACCGGCCGGAGCCGGACGCGCAGTGGCTCAGCCGGCAGGGCGTGGCCGCCGACGGCTCCTACGAGTCGGCTTTCGACGCCGCCCGCGAGCGGGTCGCCGAGCTGGTCGCCGCGCCCGAACTGCCGCCGATCGAGCCGTACTACACGCCTGCCACCGCGCCCGGCTATGTGCCCGGCGTACTCGCCCGGTACGGCCTCGACTCCAACGGCGAGCCGCTGTCCGGCTCCGAGGCCGGCCCGCGAACCGAGAGCGCACTGCGCCGCGCCACCCGTGAGTTCGCCCGGGACGCGGCCCGAACCGCCTACCGCCAGGGCGTGCAGCGCGTCGCGCCCGCGATCCGCCGCTGGGGGCAGCTGTGAGCGACGCACGCGAGGCCGCCGGGCCGCACTTGGCAACGGAACTCGCGCTTTCGCCGAGCGGGCGGAGAAGCGAGCGATCAGGGGTTGTGAGCGACGCACGCGAGGCCGCCGGGCCGCACTTGGCAACGGAACTCGCGCTTTCGCCGAGCGGGCGGAGAAGCGAGCGATCAGGGGCCGTGACGGCTGCCCCGGAAGGAGTCCATATGAGCACGGTGCTGGCCGTCATTCCAGCCAGAGGCGGTTCGAAGGGTGTGCCCGCCAAGAACCTCGCTGCCGTTGGGGGCGTGCCCCTGGTCGCGCGCGCCGTTCGGGAGTGCCGCGCGAGCCGGCTCGTCACCGATGTCGTCGTCACCACCGACGACGCGGGGATCGCCGCAACCGCGCGCGGCGCGGGCGCCGAAGTGGTGCAGCGTCCCGCCGACATCGCCGGGGACACCGCCACCAGCGAGGCGGCCGTCATCCACGCCATGGACGCGTACGAGGCGATGACCGGCCAGGCCGTGGACGTCGTCCTGCTCGTTCAGTGCACCAGCCCGTTCCTCGTCCGCGAGGACATCGACGGCGTGGCCGCCGCCATCGTCGAAGAGGGCGCGGACAGTGCGCTGACCGTCGCCCCGTTCCACGGCTTCGTCTGGCGCGAGACCGAGCAGTCGGACGGCGAGGGCGTCAACCACGACAAGGCCTACCGTCCGCGCCGCCAGGACCGTCCCCAGGACTTCCTCGAGACCGGCGCCGCGTACGCCATGGCAGCCGCCGGCTTCCGCGAGGCCGGCCACCGTTTCTTCGGCCGTACGACCCTGGTGCGCACCGACCCCGCACGCGTGCTGGAGATCGACGACCCGCACGACCTGGCGCGCGCCCGGGCGCTCGCGCCCCTGCTGGACGCCCCGCGCCCCGGCAGCCTCCCCACCCGCGACGACATCGACGCGGTGGTACTCGACTTCGACGGCACCCAGACCGACGACAGGGTGCTCGTCGACTCCGATGGACGGGAGATGGTCGCCGTACACCGCGGCGACGGCCTCGGCATCGCGGCGCTGCGTCGCGCAGAGCTGAAGCTGCTGATCCTGTCCACGGAAGTGAACCCGGTCGTCGCCGCACGGGCCCGCAAGCTGCAGGTCCCCGTACTCCACGGCATCGACCGGAAGGACCTCGCACTCAAGCAGTGGTGCGAGGACCAGGGCATCGCGCCCGAGCGCGTGCTCTACGTCGGCAACGACGTGAACGACCTCCCGTGCTTTGGCCTAGTCGGCTGGCCCGTCGCGGTCGCCGGTGCGCACGACGTCGTGCGAGGCGCCGCACGCGCGGTCACCTCCACCCCCGGAGGGAACGGCGCGATCCGCGAGATCGCCTCGTGGCTCCTTGGCCCCTCTCTCTAGACGAAGGAACTCTTTTACATGAGCACCACCTCCCGCCTGCGCACCCTCGGCGACCGAATCGTCGGCCCCGGCCACCCCGTCTACGTGACCGGTGAGATCGGCATCAACCACAACGGCGAGCTGGAGAACGCGTTCGCGCTGATCGACGCCGCGGCCGACGCCGGCTGCGACGCCGTGAAGTTCCAGAAGCGCACCCCGGAGATCTGCACTCCGCGCGACCAGTGGGACATCGAGCGCGACACCCCCTGGGGCCGGATGACCTACATCGACTACCGGCACCGCGTCGAGTTCGGCGAGGACGAGTACCGCGCCATCGACGAGTACTGCAAGAAGCGCGGTATCGCCTGGTTCGCCTCCCCGTGGGACGTCGAGGCCGTCGCCTTCCTGGAGAAGTTCGACGTGCCGGCCCACAAGGTCGCCTCCGCCTCGCTGACCGACGACGAGCTGCTGCGCGCCCTGCGCGCCACCGGCCGCACGATCATCCTGTCGACCGGCATGTCCACCCCGAAGCAGATCCGTCACGCGGTCGAGGTGCTCGGCAGCGACAACATCGTGCTCTGCCACGCCACCAGCACCTACCCGGCCAAGGCCGAGGAGCTGAACCTGCGTGTGATCAACACGCTGGCGGGCGAGTACCCGAACGTCCCGATCGGCTACTCCGGCCACGAGACCGGTCTGCAGACGACGCTGGCGGCGGTCGCCCTCGGCGCCACCTTCATCGAGCGGCACATCACCCTGGACCGCGCCATGTGGGGCTCGGACCAGGCCGCCTCGGTCGAGCCGCAGGGCCTCCAGCGCCTGGTCCGCGACATCCGCACCATCGAGGAGTCGCTGGGCGACGGCGTGAAGAAGGTCTACGAGAGCGAACTCGGCCCGATGAAGAAGCTGCGCCGCGTCGCGGGTGTCGTCGCCGAGTCCGAGTCCGAGTCCGAGGCCGGCGACCGCGAGCCGGCGTCGGTCTGACGGGCCAACGGGTCACCACGGTGAGCCAACCCCGTATGCACGGCGAGGCGGACCTGGCCGCGGCGCTCCCTGAGGCGCGCCGCGGCCGGCCCGCCGGGGCCGACGCGGCCCCGCGGACCGGCGGGGCACCGCGGAACACCGGGGCCCCGCAGAACGCTGGAACCCCGACGACCGCCGGGCCGACGCTCGCTTTCGTCGAGAGCCCGGTGCAGCTGCTCAACGTCCTGGAGTGGGCGCACGCGGACGCGCAGCGGGGCGGCGGCGGCGACGTCACCGTGGTCGTGCTGTCGCCGAACGACCCCATGACCCGGGGGCAGCTGCGGCGGATGGCCGAGCTGGCGCGCGACGAGCGGCTCACCGTGCGCTGGGAGGACGCCCGTGGCGGGCCCGCCGCGCCCTTCCAGACCGTCGGGGCGCTGACGCGCGCGCTGCGCCGGGCGCACCGGATCGTCATCGGCGACCCGTTCTCCCGGTATGTGCAGCTGCTGCTCACCCTCACTCGCGCCCGCGAGCTCGTCGTCGTGGACGACGGGACCGCCACGATGGAGTTCGTCGCCCAGCTGGCTCGCGGTGAGCGCTTTGTGCGCTGGCACCGCAGCGGGCGCTCGCGAGGGGCGCGAGAGGCGCTTTTCGCGCCGGTGTCCGCCATCGCACGCCGTCGGCTCACCCCGCGCGAGGACCGCCGCGTCGAGGTGTTCAGCTCGATGCCGGTCGATGCGCCGCACGGTGTCACCGTCACGGCCAACGACTTCGCCTGGACCCGGGCCCGGTTCGGACCGCCCCGGCTCACCCATGGCGCGGACCTGGTCGGGACCTCGCTCGCCGAGACCGGCGTCGTGGACCTCGACCGCTACATCAGCGCCGTCGGCGCCCTGGCCCGTGCGCATGGCGCCACCCGGTACTTCGCGCACCGCCGCGAGAGCGCCGAGAAGCTGCACCGGCTCTCCGAGGAGACCGGGCTGGAGATAGTCCGCCCGGACCTGCCGCTCGAGCTGATCGCGCGCCGCGGCCCCATCGGCCGTACGATCCTCAGCTTCCCGTCGACTGTCGTGCACACCCTGCCGCTCGCGCTCGCCGGCACCGAGGTGAAGGTCGCGGTCTTTGACATCGACCCGGCCTGGCTGACGGACACCGCCTCCCCGCGCGCCCAGGGCTTTCTGTCCGGCGTGACCGGAACGGCTCGCGACGTGCACCGGCTGCAGTTCACCACGCCCGCCGCGCCGTAACCCTCGCCGTCCACACGCCCCTGAGGTGCGTACAGGCGGGAAAGGCGCTGGTCGCAGCGGCTGGGACCCCGGTGGCGCGGGGAGCCGCGGATGTGGCATCGGCCAGGGACGAGCTTCATGGCATACCCATCTGGGTGGGCCATCATGCGTCGCACGGCGCCATTTTCGTCGCCTGACGGACTGAAATTCATTGATCAAGGGGCATCAAGAGGGGTCCTCGCCGTACTCTTCAGAGGGTGAACCAACTGATGTCCCGCGAGTCCCACGCCGATGACGCCGGCCTGCCCGGGGCTGAGCTGCCCGGCACCCTGTCCGAGGACCTGCGCGCCGAACTCGTAGCCTTCCGCCGGGACTTGCACATGCATCCCGAGTTGGGGAACCAGGAATTCCGGACAACCGCCGCGATCAAGGCGCGGCTGGAGAGGGCGGGCCTGGGGCCGCGCGTCCTGGACATCGGCACCGGCCTCGTGTGTGACATCGGCACAGGTTCGGAAGACGGCTCGCTCGTGGGCGATGGCGGGCGGCGGCCGGGCGGTGCGCTGCCCATGCTGGCGCTCCGCGCGGATATCGACGCGCTGCCGATCCCGGACACCAAGACGGTTCCGTACCGTTCCACCGTCCCCGACCGCGCCCACGCCTGCGGCCATGACGTGCACACCACCGTCGTACTGGGCGCGGGCCTGGTCCTCGCCGAGCTGGCCCGGGCCGGCCGTCTCCCGCGCCCCGTCCGTCTGGTCTTCCAGCCGGCCGAGGAGGTGCTGCCCGGCGGTGCGTCCGACGCGATCGCGTCAGGTGTCCTGGACGGCGTGGGCCGGATCCTCGCCGTCCACTGCGACCCGAAGGTGGAGGTCGGCCGGATCGGCCTGCGTACGGGCCCCATCACCTCCGCCTGCGACCGGCTGGAGGTGTCGCTCGACGGCCCCGGCGGCCACACCGCGCGCCCCCACCTCACCACGGATCTGGTCACGGCGGCCGCCAAGGTGGTGACCGAGGTGCCCGCGCTGGTCGCCCGCCGCGTCGACGCCCGCTCGGGTCTCGCCGTCACCTGGGGACGCATCGAGTCGGGCCACGCCTGCAATGTCGTCCCGCAGCACGCCGAGTTGTCCGGCACCGTCCGCTGTCTGGATCTGCCCGCCTGGCGGCAGGCTCCCGACCTGGTCTACGCGGCGATCGACGAGATCGCGACCCTGTACCGGGCGAAGTCGGAGATCAACTACATCCGCGGGGTGCCGCCGGTGGTCAACGAACCGGCCTCGACCGAGCTGCTGCGCGACGCGATGGCCGTCCGCCGGGGCTCGGAGTGCATCGAGGACACCGAGCAGAGCCTGGGCGGCGAGGACTTCTCCTGGTATCTGGAACACGTCCCCGGTGCCATGGCCCGCCTGGGCGTCCGCCCCGTCGGCGACACCACGCGCCGCGATCTGCACTGCGGTGACTTCGACGTGGACGAGGGCGCCATCGACGTCGCCGTCGAGCTCTTCACCGCCGCTGCGTTGCTCGACGGACACCGTGTGTAGATCCAGCCGTCAAGGCTTGTTCGCGTCGATCCGATAACAGCTTCGAAGAGGGGTTCATTCAGACATCTACGCGCGTTACGATCGCGGCGTCGTCAGCGCCGTAAGAGGCGCTTCAGCAGAAGGAGACCCCTCTTGCGCCGCGTAACCAAGATCGCAGTCGCGAGTGCCGCCACTGCGGCCCTCGCCTTCACCGCCACTGCCTGCGGCGAGTCCTCGACCGAGTCGGGTGGCAAGAACAAGGGCGTGGGCCTTGCCTTCGACGTCGGCGGCCGTGACGACCACTCGTTCAACGAGTCCGCAGCCCGCGGTGTCGACAAGGCGCAGAAGGACCTCGGTGTCGGCGCCAAGACGCTGACCGCCCACAACGACGAGACCGAAGCGGACCGCGAGCAGCGTCTCACCCAGCTCGCCGAGGCCGGCTACAACCCGGTCATCGGTGTCGGCTTCAGCTACGGCAGCTCGATCCAGAAGGTGGCCGGCAAGTTCCCGAAGACCACCTTCGCGGTTGTCGACTCGGTCGTGCAGGGCAAGAACGTCGACAGCATCACCTTCTCCGAGCACGAGGGCTCCTACCTGGCCGGAGTCGCGGCGGCGCTGAAGTCCAAGACCGGCAAGGTGGGCTTCATCGGTGGCGTGAACAACGCGCTGATCCAGAAGTTCCAGGCCGGCTTCGAGCAGGGCGTCAAGGACACGGCCAAGGAGACGAAGAAGAAGGTCCAGGTCTCCTCCGAGTACCTGTACGCCAACAACACCAAGGGCTTCAACGACCCGGCCGCCGCCAAGGCCAAGGCCCAGGGCATGCTCGACCGCGGCATCGACGTGATCTACAGCGCGGCCGGCCAGTCCGGTGCGGGCTCGATCGAGGCCGTCTCCGCCAAGAAGGGCGCCTGGGCGATCGGTGTCGACTCCGACCAGTACCAGCAGCCGGGTCTGGCGAAGTACAAGAACTCGATCATGACCTCCGTCGTCAAGAACGTCGACGTGGCCGTGTACGACCTGATCAAGAGCGTCAAGGACGGCAAGCCGCTGACCGGCCCGCACGCCTACACGCTCAAGGAGGACGGCGTCAGCCTCGCCACCTCCGGCGGGTTCATCAAGGACATCCAGCCCCAGATCGACGCTGCCAAGAAGAAGATCACCGAGGGCAAGATCGTCGTCAAGGACGCGCCGTAGTCGATCCGGCCCAGGGTCCCGCCCGCTCCGCTCACGCGGAAGCGGGCGGGACCGCTGACAGCCAGTCGCCCAGGGCCTGTCGGGAGGGAGCCCACCCCGCCCGCCGGGCCCATGTCTCCACCTGGACGCTACGCGCGTAGCATCCAGGTGACGCGGTAGCGTCGCATCCCGCCCGCCGTTCCCGGGCACCGTCCCGTAAACCCCGGCCGACAGGCCTCACCGCTCCTTCCCCGAGGAGAGTGCGCCATCAAAGCGTCCAGCAGCAGTCCCCAGGCAGCCAGCGCCCCTGCCGTAGAGCTCCACGGGATCACCAAGCGGTTCCCGGGAGTCGTGGCCAACCACGACATCAACCTCACCGTCCGGCGTGGCACCGTGCACGCCCTCGTGGGGGAGAACGGTGCCGGCAAGTCGACGCTGATGAAGATCCTCTACGGCATGCAGAAGCCGGACGAGGGCACCATCACCATCGACGGCGAGCAGGTCACCCTGCACAGTCCCGCGGACGCCATCGCGCGCGGCATCGGCATGGTGCACCAGCACTTCATGCTCGCCGACAACCTGACCGTCCTCGAGAACGTCGTCCTCGGCGCGGAGAAGCTGTACGGCATCGGCGGCAAAGCCCGCGCGAAGATCAAGGAGATCTCCGACGCGTACGGGCTGAACGTCCGCCCGGACACGCTCGTCGAGGACCTCGGTGTAGCGGACCGTCAGCGCGTGGAGATCCTCAAGGTCCTCTACCGGGGCGCCCGTACCCTCATCCTCGACGAGCCGACGGCCGTCCTGGTCCCGCAGGAGGTCGACGCGCTGTTCGACAACCTGCGCGAGCTCAAGGCCGAGGGCCTCACGGTCATCTTCATCTCGCACAAGCTGGGCGAGGTGCTGTCCGTCGCCGACGAGATCACGGTGATCCGCCGCGGCACCACGGTCGCCTCGGTCGTACCGGGCGAGACGACCCCCAAGCAGCTGGCCGAGCTGATGGTCGGCACCGAGCTGCCCTCGCCCGAGACCCGCGAGTCCACGGTCACCGACATCCCCATGCTGACCGTCGACGGGCTGACGCTGTCCGCCACCGACCCCGACGGCGTCGAGCGCTCGGTGCTCGGCGGCATCTCCTTCACCATTCACAAGGGTGAGGTGCTGGGCATCGCCGGTGTGGAGGGCAACGGCCAGGCCGAACTCGTCGAGGCGATCATGGGCACGCGTGACCCCGACAGCGGCACCGTCACCCTCGACGGCACCGTCATCACGCACCTGCCGACCCGGCAGCGCCGGGAGAGCGGACTCGGCTACATCCCCGAGGACCGGCACCGCCACGGCCTGCTGCTGGAAGCCCCGCTGTGGGAGAACCGCATCCTCGGCCATGTCACCGAGCCGCCCAACAGCAAGGGCGCGCTGCTCGACCTCAAGGCCGCCCGCAAGGACACCGAGCGGATCGTGGCCGAATACGACGTCCGTACGCCCGGCATCGAGGTCACCGCGGCCTCCCTGTCCGGCGGCAACCAGCAGAAGCTGATCGTCGGCCGCGAGATGAGCCACCGGCCGAAGCTGCTGATCGCCGCGCATCCCACGCGCGGCGTGGATGTCGGCGCCCAGGCGCAGATCTGGGACCAGATCCGCGAGGCGCGCCACGAGGGCATGGCGGTGCTGCTGATCTCCGCCGACCTCGACGAGCTGATCGGGCTCTCCGACACCCTGCGGGTGATGTACCGCGGCCGCCTGGTCGCTGACGCCGACCCCGCCACCATCACCCCGGAGGAGTTGGGCACCGCCATGACCGGCGCCGCGACCGGCCACCTCGAAGCACCCGATGGCGGCTCCGCCCCGGGCGACGAACACGCAGCAGGCGACGGCGACGCCGCGGAAGGAGGCGAGAAGTGAAGAAGTTCGACAAGGACCGGCTGATCCTGGGCCTCGCCGCGCCGCTGCTCGCCATCGTCGCCGCGCTGGTCGTCACCTCGCTGGTCATCCTGGGCACCGGCAAGGACCCGTTCCACGCCTTCTACGTGATGATCTACTACGGCTCGAAGAGCGACAGCCAGGTCTTCATCATCAACAAGGCGGTCCCGTACTACCTGTCCGCGCTGGCCGTCGCCATCGGCTTCCGGATGAACCTGTTCAACATCGGCGTCGACGGCCAGTACCGCCTCGCGGCCTTCTTCGCCGCGGTCGTCGGCGGCGCGCTCGCGCTCCCCGGCATCATCCAGATCCCGCTGATCATCATCGTCGCCATGCTGGTCGGCGCCGCCTGGGCGGGCATCGCAGGTGTGCTGAAGGTCACCCGCGGCGTCAGCGAGGTCATCAGCACGATCATGCTGAACTCCATCGCCGCGGCCATCATCGGCTACTTCCTGACGGCCGGGCGGCTCGCGGTGAAGGAGGGGAACATCATCCACACCCCGAACCTCCCCGCCTCCAGCCACTTCTTCAGCTTCCCCACCCAGGTCGCGCCGATCGACGGCTTCATCGTCGTCGCGGCGCTCGCCGGCATCGCCTACTGGTTCATCCTCGGCCGCACCCGCTTCGGCTTCGACCTGCGCACCGTCGGCCAGTCCGAGTCCGCCGCGCAGGCGAGCGGTGTCAGCGTCGGGCGGATGGTCGTCACCAGCATGCTGCTGTCCGGCGCCGTCGCCGGCCTCGTCGGCATGCCGACCCTGCTGGGCGTCTCGTACAACTACGGCACCGACTTCCCGGCCGGTATCGGTTTCACCGGTATCGCCATCGCCCTGCTCGGCCGCAATCACCCGGTCGGCATGGCGCTCGGCGCGCTGCTGTGGGGCTTCCTGGAGCGCACCGGCAGCCAGCTGGAGTTCGAGGGCTACGACCAGCAGATCGTCGGCGTGATCCAGGGCGTCATCGTCCTGTGCGTCGTCATCGCCTACGAGCTTGTGCGCCGGTACGGGCTCAAGAGCCAGCAGCGGAAGGTCGGCGCGCAGCTCGCCGCCCAGGCCCGCAAGACCAACGAGGCGGAGGTGTCCGCATGAGCGCGACCACGACGGCAACGGCGATCGTGCGGAAGTCCGGGAAGCCGGGCCACCGGAAGCTCTCCTACCCGGTGATTCTGCTCCTGGTCGCGGGCGGACTCATCGCGCTCTCCGCGCTGCGCGTCATCACCGGTGCCACCGACCTGACCTCCTCCGGGCAGTTCGGCGGTGCGCTTGCCGCCGCCGTGCCGATCGGCCTGGCGGGCCTGGCGGGTCTGTGGTCCGAACGCGCGGGCGTGATCAACATCGGCCTCGAGGGCATGATGATCCTCGGCACCTTCGGCGCCGGCTGGGTCGGCTGGCAGTACGGGCCCTGGTGGGCGGCGCTCGCCGGCATCGTCGCCGGCCTGCTCGGCGGCCTTCTCCACGCGGTCGTGACCGTCACCTTCGGCGTCGACCACATCGTCTCGGGTGTGGCGATCAACATCCTCGCCCTGGGCGTCAGCGCGTATCTCGCCAAGCTCATGTTCGCCGGTGAGGGCAGCGCGGCGGCCGCCGCGGGCGGCAACGACCGGCAGTCGCCGCCGATGCCCGACATGCCCACCTTCTCCATCCCGGGCCTGTCCGACTGGCTGGGCACGATCGAGAAGCACCACTGGTTCTTCGTCTCCGACGTCGCCGGGATCGTCCGTGGCCTGGTCACCGATGTGTCGTGGCTGACGTTGCTGGCGGCGGGCCTGTTCGTCGGGTCGGCCTATGTGCTGTGGCGCACCTCGTTCGGCCTGCGGCTGCGATCCTGCGGTGAGAGCCCCGTCGCGGCCGAGTCGCTGGGCGTCAACGTCTACACGTACAAGTACGTGGCCGTGGCCGTGTCCGGAGGACTCGCGGGGCTCGGCGGTGCCTTCCTCGCGATCGTGCCGACCCACTTCTACCAGGAGGGCCAGACCGGTGGGCGCGGCTTCATCGGTCTCGCCACGATGATCTTTGGCAACTGGCGGCCGGGCGGAGTGGCGCTGGGCGCCGGGCTGTTCGGCTTCACCGACAGCCTGCAGCTGCGCGGCGGTGGCTCCACCGTGCACGCGCTGCTGTTGCTGCTCGCGGCGCTGCTGATCGTTCTGGCGCTGTGGAAGCTGCGTACGCGCCACCTCGCGCAGGCGGCCGGCAGCGCGGTCGTCGGCGTCCTGCTGCTGCTGTGGTACGCCCTCACCGACACGATCCCGGTGGAGATCGTCGACGCCACGCCGTATGTTACGACGCTGCTGGTCCTGGCGCTGTCCGCGCAGCGGCTGCGGATGCCGAAGGCCAACGGACGCGCCTACCGAAGGGGCCAGAGCAAGTGAGCGAGCGAACCATGGGAAGCCACCGCGGCGGCGGCGCATACCGAAGCGAGACACGCGCATGAGCGACACTCCCGACTGGGAAGCGCTGCGCGAGCGGGCCCGGGATGCGATGTCCCGGGCCTACGCCCCGTACTCCCAGTTCCCCGTCGGCGCGGCCGCGTACGTGGACGACGGCCGCGTCGTCAGCGGCTGCAATGTGGAGAACGCGGCCTACGGCGTCGCGCTGTGCGCCGAATGCGGGCTGATCTCCGAGCTGTTCGCGACCGGCGGCGGCCGGCTCACCGCCTTCACCTGCTGCGGTCCGGACGGCGAGATCCTCATGCCGTGCGGGCGCTGCCGGCAGCTGCTGTGGGAGCACGGCGGACCCGAGCTGCTGGTGGACACTTCCACCGGCCCCCGCCTGATGCGCGAAATCCTTCCCGACGCCTTCGGCCCGGACGACCTCGGCCGCCGGCACGCCTGAGCCCGCCCCCGGCCCTGAACCGCCAAGGAAAGAACTCCCGATGGACGCCATCTCCGTCATCCGTACCAAGCGCGACCGCGGCCGTCTGACCGACGCCCAGATCGACTGGATCATCGACGCCTACACCCGCGGGGAGGTCGCCGACGAGCAGATGTCCGCGCTCGCCATGGCGATCTTCCTCAATGGCATGGACCGGGCCGAGATCGCCCGCTGGACGGCGGCGATGATCGCCTCGGGCGAGCGCATGGACTTCTCCTCCCTGCCGCGCCCGACCGCCGACAAGCACTCCACCGGAGGCGTCGGGGACAAGATCACCCTGCCGCTGGCCCCGCTGGTCGCCGCCTGCGGCGCGGCCGTGCCGCAGCTGTCGGGCCGCGGCCTCGGCCACACCGGCGGCACGCTCGACAAGCTGGAGTCCATCCCCGGCTGGCGGGCGCTGCTCTCAGGCGAGGAGATGCTCGAGGTCCTGCGGGACGTCGGCGCGGTCATCTGCGCGGCGGGCGACGGGCTCGCCCCGGCCGACAAGAAGCTGTACGCGCTGCGCGATGTGACGGGCACGGTGGAGTCCATCCCGCTGATCGCCTCCTCCATCATGTCGAAGAAGATCGCGGAGGGTACGGGCTCGCTGGTCCTCGATGTGAAGGTCGGCTCCGGCGCCTTCATGAAGAACGTCGACGACGCGCGGCAGTTGGCCGGCACGATGGTCGGGCTGGGTACCGACCACGGGGTGCGTACGGTCGCCCTGCTGACGGACATGTCGACCCCGCTCGGCCTGACCGCGGGCAACGCGCTCGAGGTCCGCGAGTCGCTGGAGGTCCTGGCGGGCGGCGGCCCGGCGGACGTCGTGGAGCTGACGCTCGCCCTGGCCCGCGAGATGCTCGACGCAGCCGGGCTGCCGGACGCGGATCCGGCCAAGGCGCTGGCGAACGGCTCCGCGATGGACCACTGGCGCCGCATGATCGCCGCCCAGGGCGGCGATCCGGACGCCCCGCTCCCCGTCGCCCACGAGCAGCATGTCGTCACCGCCGAGGCGGACGGCGTCCTCACCCGCCTCGACGCGTACGCGGTCGGCGTCGCCGCCTGGCGCCTGGGCGCGGGCCGCGCCCGAAAGGAGGACCCGGTGCAGGCGGGCGCGGGCGTCGAACTCCACGCCAAGCCGGGCGCCGCGGTGAAGGCGGGGCAGCCGCTGATGACGCTCCACACGGACACGCCGGAGCGCTTCGACTACGCCCTCCAGGCGCTGGAGGGCGGCGTGGAGATCGCCGCCCCGGGGACGGCGTACGAGGCAACGCCGGTGGTGCTGGAACGTATCGCCTGACCTGCGGTTTCCCCGTACGGGTGAACGGGACCGGTGGACCTGCGCCGGTCCCGTTCGGCATGCTGGCATCGGTGACGAACCGATTGGAGACCGCCATGAGCGCACTCACCGTCGACCCTCCGACGGCCCACGGCCAGGAGTGGGACGACCTCGTCCGGATCTGGGAGGAGACGGACGCACCCGAGGGCTGCAAGGTGGAGATCATCGAGGGGATCGTCACCGTGGCACCGCCGCCCAGCAACATCCACAACTTCATCGCTGCGAAAGTCCAGCGCTACCTGTACACGATCATCCCCGAGGATTGGGGCATCTACCAGACGCTCGGGACGGCCGTCCCCTCGCGCGACGGCATCTACATCCCGGACCTCGCGGTGGTGCCGGAGGCAGCGGTCCGCGGCGAGCCGGGCAATTCCATCCCGGCGGCCGCTGCGGAGTTGATCGTCGAGATCACGTCCAAGTCCAACGCGAGGCATGACCGGATCCAAAAAGCTGCGGGCTATGCCCAGGCCGGGGTCCCGCTCTATCTGCTCATCGACGGCTGGGCGCCCGGCGGACCGACTGTGACCCTTTACGGGGAGCCGAAGGGTGACTTCTACCGCGTGTTGCACGCCGGGAAGTTCGGCGACGAGATCCACCTCCCCGAACCCTTCGACCTCACCATCGACACCGGCGCTTTTCCCGCCGGCTGATCGCGCCCCAAGGCACTGAAAGGGCCGTCTCCGCCAGTTCTCGGAGACGGCCCTCCGGGTGCCTGCTGAGCCCTTGTCAGGCCCGCACCACAGCGGGGCGAGCCGAAGGGTGTGCCAGGCGGGCGCGGCGTTCGCGGTGGGCCGCGCGGGTGCCGAACAGCGTGATGGCCGCGGCGCTGAGCACGGCCGCGAGGCCGAGCAGCACCGTGCCGGGCCAGCCGCCCGCGTGGTAGGCGAGCGCGCCCACCGTGCCGCCCGCGCTGCTGCCCAGGTAGTACGCCGACTGGTAGAGCGCCGACGCCTGCGCGCGCCCCGTCGTGGCCGTACGGCTCACCGCCGAGGACGCCACCGCGTGCCCCGCGAAGAAGCCCGCCGTGATGAGCACCAGGCCCAACAGCACCGCCGCCAGCGTGTCGGTCAGGCTCAGCAGCAGACCGGCCGTGGTAGTCCCCGCCGCCGCGTACAGCGCGCCGCGCCGGCCCAGGCGGGCGACGAGACGGCCGGCGGCCGCCGAGGAGACCGTGCCCACCAGGTAGACCAGGAAGATCGAGCCGACCACGCCCTGCGGAAGGCCGAACGGCTCACCCACCAGCCGGTAGCCGATGACCGTGTAGACCGCGCCGAAGACGGTCATGAAGAGGGCGCCGATCGCGTACAGCCGCCGCAGCAGCGGGTTGGACAGGTGCCCGGCGACCGTACGGGCCAGGGCCCGCGGGCTCACCGCGGCCGGGGTGAAGTGCCGGGCGCGGGGCAGCAGCAGCCGGTAGGCCAGCGTGCACAGCACGGCCAGCACCCCGACGGCCGCCAGCGCCGCGCGCCAGCCCCAGGCCTGGGCCACCCAACCGGTAACGATCCGGCCGGACATGCCGCCGATGCTGTTGCCTGCCACGAACAGCCCGATCGCGCCGACCAGCGCCTTGGGCCGTACCTCCTCCGCGAGATAGGCCATCGCGGACGCCGGAATCCCGGCCAGCGCCGCACCCTGGACCGCACGCAGTGCGATGAGCCAGCCCAGGTCGGGGGCGAACGGCACCGCGAGGCCGACGAGGGCGGCGACGGTCAGCGAAGCGGTGATCATCGCCCGGCGTCCGAAGCGCTCGGACAGTGCGCTGAGCGGGAGTACGGCCAGCGCCAGGCAGGCCGTGGCGGCGGAGACCGTCCAGCTGGCCGCGTCCGGTGTCACGCCGAAGTCGGCGGAGACCGCGGGCAGCAGCGCCTGCGTGGAGTAGAGGAGCGCGAAGGTGGCGACCCCCGCTGCGAAGAGGGCGAAGCTCATCCGGCGGAAGCCGGGGCCGCCGGGGCGCAGCTTGGCGGTGTCGGGATCGACGGGCGAGGACGGCGAGGGGGAGGCGCCCACGAGGATGGTGGACGCCCCGGTATCAGCAGAAGGCATACCAGCACCGTAGGCAGCCAGGTTTCATGCGTCCAATGCATGAAACCGCGATAATCGTTCCCATGGTGCATGATGGCAGGTCGCAGGGGCGTGTGTCACTGAACAGCAACGAACAAGATATCTTGGCAACAGGCGAGGCTGGGGGCACCCCCGCTGAAGGCAGGGAGAGGGCCGAACTGGACGCGGAATCCTGGTCCGTTCTGCTGGCTCCGCGGCTCGCGCAGTTCGTGGGGGTCGCCCGCCATGAGCATGTGACGCGTGCCGCACAGCAGCTGGCCGTACCGCAGTCCACACTCAGCCGGGCGATGGTCCGGCTGGAGCAGGACCTGGGAGTGGCCCTGTTCGCTCGACACGGCCGCACCCTCTCCCTGACCCCGGCGGGCCGGGCCTTCCTCGGCTCGGTCGAGCGGGCATTGGGCGAGATCGAGCGTGCCGCGGAGTCCGTACGCACCGACGCCGACCCGGGCGCGGGCAGGGTCGCCTTCGGCTTTCTGCACACGCTCGGCTCCGAGACCGTACCCGGTCTGCTGCGGGCCTTCCGTGCCGACCATCCGCGCATCCGCTTCCAACTGGTCCAGACCTACGGTGAGGCGATGATCGAACGGCTGCGGGCGGGTGACCTCGATCTGTGCCTGACCTCTCCGGTGCCGGACGCGCCGGACCTGGTCGCCCGGCGTCTGGACGAGCAGAAGCTGCGGCTGGTCGTCCCGGAGGACCACCGTCTCGCCGCCCGCAAGCGGATCCGGCTCGCCGAGGCCGCGGATGAGTTCTTCGTCACGCTGGAGCCGGGGTACGGGTTGCGGCGGATCACGGACGCGCTGTGTGCGGAGGCGGGGTTCACGCCCCGGGTGGCCTTCGAGGGCGAGGAGGCGGAGACGCTGCGGGGGCTGGTCGCGGCGGGGCTGGGGGTGGCGCTGCTGCCGCCGCCGGCGGTGCCGAGGCCGGGCGTGGCGGAGCTGACGGTTACCGCGCCGCGGGCAGTGCGGGAGATTGGGGTGGCGTGGCTTGACGGGCATCCGGATTCGCCGCCGGTGGCGGCGTTCAAACGGTTTTTGCTGAGCCGCAGGGGCCAACTCCTGCCCCGCTGACGGCCCTTACGGGCCGGGTTCCGTGTTCCCAGGCCGGCCGGGCCTGCCCCTGCTTCGCCCGCGTGTCCGGACCTCGCCCGCGTGCCCCGTGTACCGCGCCCGCGTGTCCGGACCTCGCCCGCGTGCCCGTGTACCGCGCGCGCGTGGTCTGCCCGCCCGTGCGGGCCGCCACGCGCCTGCGGCGAGCTTCTCCCCTGAACCCGCCCTTTCCCGAAACGGGGGCTCCGCCCCAGACCCCGGTCCTCAAGCGCCGGACGGGCTGAATTTCAGCCCGTCTGGGGGGCACCTCCCAGCGGTAGCTGGGGGAGCTTGCGGACACGCCCGAAGGGCGTTGGGGGCCTGGGGGCTTGCCCCCAGTTTCGGGAGGGCGGGTCAGCGGAAAGGATCCGCCGGCGGCCATACCCCCCATGCGCCGTGGGCGGCGCAGTCATTCAGGGGCGGGCGGCAAAGAATCCCGCTGCCCAGCCGCGCTCGGCCCGCTCATTGGTGACCAGCCAGGCGTCCAGGCGCTGGGGCGGTCGGCGCCCGCAGGCGGGTCCGCGCGGAGCGGCCGCCGCGGCCAGCGGGTCAGTGCCGGAGGGACTGGCCGAAGCCCGCCGCCAGGGGCATCCGCAGCCCCAGCGGCGGTGGCGCCGCCAGCGCATCCGTCACCGGCCGCGAGAAGCCCCTCCCGAAGAGCGAACCGAGGATGAAGTCCGTGGCCAGCGCGAGGACTTCATTCCGCAGACCGCTGAGCGCATGCCCATCCGTGTGCACCTCGAAGCGGCACACATCGCGGTTGACTTTCTTCGCGCGCTCCGCGAGCCGGTACGACAGCTGCGGGTCGGTCCGTGAGTCGTCCGTGCCATGGACGAGCAGCACCTGCCGGCCACACAGCTGCTTCACCGGATCGGGGGCCTCCGCGTCATCCTGCTCGGGCAGCCAAGGGGCAAGGGCCACCACGGAGTTGACGGCCGGGTGCCCGGCGGCGTGGAGGGCCGCGCGGGCGCCCATGTCGGTACCGGCCAGGCATACGGGGACCTCGCCGTAGCGCCGTACGACCTCGTCCGCCGCCCAGCGGGCGTCCTCCACCGGATGGGAGGCGGAACCGTTCCACCCGCGGTAGCGGTAGTGCACGACATGTGTGACCAGCCCGTCCTGGCGCCCCTCCCGCGCCAGCCGCCTGGCCAGCGGCCCGACCGCGGCGAGCGCCATCGGCGACTGCCGCCGGGTGCTTACCGGCTCCCCGCTGGGCAGTACCAGCACCACGCCGTCGACCGCCCTGCCGGTCCCGGCCGCCCCCACCGCTCGCCCCAGCCGGGCGCACCGCCCCGGCACCGCTTGCTGAGCCATGTCAGAACAATGGCAGAAGTGCCGGTGTCCGCCACTGTGCCAACGGGTCACTGTTGTGTATCTATCACGCGCTTTCTACGCGCGTAGGAGTTAGAGTTCGTGAATGACGAGCCAGATCCTCAGCATCCCGACCCCCGACCAGATCCGCCGGGCACCCAAGGTGCTGCTGCACGACCATCTCGACGGTGGCCTGCGCCCCGGCACGATCGTCGATCTAGCCCGGGAGACGGGCTACGACGCACTGCCGGAGACCGAGCCGGACAAGCTCGGCGTCTGGTTCCACGAGGCCGCCGACTCCGGCTCCCTGGAGCGCTACCTCGAGACGTTCTCGCACACCTGTGCCGTCATGCAGACCCGGGACGCCCTGTTCAGGGTCGCCGCCGAGTGTGCCGAGGACCTGGCCGCGGACGGCGTCGTCTATGCCGAGGTCCGGTACGCCCCCGAGCAGCACCTCGAGGGCGGGCTCACCCTCGAAGAGGTCGTCGAGGCGGTGAACGAGGGCTTCCGTGAGGGCGAGCGCAGGGCCCGCGAGGACGGCAACCGCATCCGCGTCGGCGCCCTGCTGACCGCCATGCGGCACGCCGCCCGCGCCCTGGAGATCGCCGAACTTGCCAACCGCTACCGCGACATGGGCGTCGTCGGCTTCGACATCGCGGGCGCCGAGGCCGGCTACCCGCCCACCCGCCACCTCGACGCCTTCGAGTATCTGAAGCGGGAGAACAACCACTTCACCATCCACGCCGGCGAGGCCTTCGGTCTGCCCTCCATCTGGCAGGCCCTGCAGTGGTGCGGCGCGGACCGGCTCGGCCACGGCGTCCGCATCATCGACGACATCCAGGTCGCCGAGGACGGCACCGTCTCCCTCGGCCGGCTGGCCAATTACGTCCGCGACAAGCGCATCCCGCTGGAGCTGTGCCCGACCTCCAACCTCCAGACGGGCGCGGCCGCTTCGTACGCCGAGCACCCCATCGGGCTGCTGCGCCGGCTGCACTTCCGGGTCACGGTCAACACCGACAACCGGCTGATGAGCGGCACCAGCATGTCCACCGAGTTCGAACGGCTGGTGAACACCTTCCAGTACACGCTCGATGACATGCAGTGGTTTACCGTCAATGCGATGAAATCAGCGTTCATTCCTTTCGACGAACGTCTGGGCATGATCAACGACGTCATCAAGCCCGGTTATGCGGAGCTCAAGTCCGAGTGGCTGTTCCGGCAGACCACTATCGAACCCGCCGTGACCAGCGATTCCAGTCCCCGTCGGGGCTGAGCGCGCAGATCCGGGGAAGCGGCCAGGGGCAGGCAACCCGGCCGCTTCCGGCTGTTTGCGACGGTCCCGCGACGGTGACTACGTTTCGAAGTCCCGCGGTCACGGCTGGTGCGCCCATGCGTGGTCGTATGCCGCCGCGGAGCCGCTCAGTACCTCCCCGATCATGAGGACGTATGTCGATGAAGCAGGGAACCGTCAAGACTCTCGGTGTCGCCGCGCTCGGCGCTGCCTTCGCCGCCGCCGCTGCCGGAACGGCCTCCGCCGCCACCGGTAACGTGGCGCAGGCGCTGCCGGTGCAGGACGTCGCCAAGACCTTGCCCGCGGGTGCGCCCGAGTCCCTGGCTGCCGGGCAGGACGCGCTGCGCCGTGGCGCCGCGACGCTGCCGGTGAACGTTCACAAGGGCCTGCCGACGGGTCTGCCCACCGACAAGCTCCCGGGCCGCGGGCTGCTGGGCGGCATGCCGGTCGGCGGTGGCGCCGGCGGCCTGGCCGGCTGAGCTGCCCGTCCCACGTCACACGGCTCGGCCCCGCCCGTACGGTCCGTACGGGCGGGGCCGAGCCGTTACCGGTTCTTTACTTCCGCTGGGGCAACTCGGCTGGGAAGTTCTCCACGATCGACAGCTACCTCCAAGTGCGGCTCGCGATCTTCGACAATCGCAAGCGCAACATCCCCGGCCGTCGGTGGGGTGAGCGCCACAACGGCGCCTGGTACAACCGGCTCGGGGTGTTCCGCCTGTCCGGCAACGTACGCAGGGTGGCAGCGCATGCCAGCCTGTGAACGATGTCGGTAAGCCGTGTGCGCGAGAAGCGCATGCACGGACTCGACGGGCGGGGGCTGGAAACGGAGCTTCACAGGTCACCGCGCCAGTCCCCGGCCCAGACCCCTCTTGAGGGAGCCGTCTACGGATCTATCGGCTGCCTCCGATTTGGTATGGCCGCATCATCTCGTTGTCCTCGTGCTCGACGATGTGGCAGTGCCAAACGTAGCGACCGGGTAGATCGAACTGGGCCTTCACCCGGGTGATTTCGCCTGGATAGGAGATCACGGTGTCCTTGAAGCCACGCTCCCAGCTCTCCGGCGGCATGGGCGACTTGCCGAACGGTTGTCGGTTCACCACCTGGAACGCGACCTCGTGGATGTGGATCGGGTGGGCGTCCACGGTGAAGTTGTGCAGCGCCCATGTTTCGGTCGCACCCAACTTCGGGTTTTCCGTGATCCGGTCTGCCCAGCCGAGCACCACCGGATTGCCGGCGGAGTCCACCGTGCCGAGCGAATTCTGGATCGGCGTGTCCGGCGGCACTGGGGGAACGAACGTGGAGGTCTGCTCGGTGAGGGACAGCTGGCGGGTAACGCTTGATGAACCGAGTGGGGTGATCTTGGGCAGTCTGAGCTGATCCGGCGGGACGCTGGTGTCTTTGCTCTTCAGCGGACCGACGACGAATTTCATCACCTGCCCGGTGGTGGCCGGATTCGCGAACGGGAAGTCCACGCCTGGTGTGCCTCGGCCGAACGGTTGGTCCGCTCCCTCGTTGATGAGGTACAGCTGGGTACCTTCCCGGATGCCGGTGAAGTCGACGATGACATCGGCCCGCTCCGCGTTGGCCATCAGCAGTGAGTCCAGCCGCACCGGCTTGGGCAGGAATCCGCCTTCGTTGCCGATCTGCCAGAACGGTAGGGCCGCTTTGGCCGGCCGGGTGGTCGGGGTGGCCGCGATCTTCAAGATCAGGAACCGGGCATTGCATCCGTTGAGGAGGCGGAACCTGTAGCGACGCGGTTCGACGTTGAGCACGGGCCACGTCCGGCCGTTGACCACCATGGTGTTGGCGAAGAATTCAGGGTTCCAGATGGGAGGTACATCGGTCTTGGGAATGTACGGGCCGGTGAACCCGTCAAAGAATGCCCGGCTCGTGGGATAGAACAGCGAGCCGTCAGCGTTGAACGAACGGTCCTGGACGGCCAGGGGGATCTCGTGATACCGGGTGCCTGGCGCATCGCCGAACTTGGGCGCGGGTCCGGGCAGCACCCCTTTGGGCAGGTCGGAGTCGCCGCCGCGCAGCAGATAGAACCCGGCGGGTCCGGCGTAGACGTTGAGCCGGGTCATACCCAGGGTGTGATCGTGGAACCAAAGGGTCGACGCCCGCTGGCGGTTGGCGTACTCGAAGGTCGCGGTGCCCGGCTTCCACTTCACGTCGTGCGCATAGGCGAACTTCTCCCGGAACTCGTTGTAGAACGAACCTACAGTGGCGAACCCACGGGGCAGGTTCTTCGCGCGTGGCAGGTACCACGCTTCGGTGTAGCCGTCGCTCTCCTCGGTGTTACGCCCACCGTGGAGGTGAGTGACGATCGGCACGGGCCCGGTGTATCGACCCGGCGTCGAGGTGAATGTCGGCCGGGAATCGCGCCCGGACGTGCCGCCCGGCGGGTTCGCCCAGTGCAGGGTGGGGTCGACCGCCAGCAAGTGCGGCAAGAAACGGCCACGCTTGTCGACGAGATCATTGACCCAGGTGACCTGGACAGGCCGCCCAAACCTGGCCTCGATGGTGAACGACGGGTAGTTGAACGTGCCGTTGTGCGCCATCGAGCCGTATCCCCACACAGTGGTGGACGGCAGAGTGGGCGGCAGGATCTGCTGGCGGAACTGCCGGACACCAATGACATACGTGTCGATGTGGTGTCGCGACTTGACCTTCGGCATCACCGGCGGGATCACGAGGTTGGTGACGTATTTGGGGATGGCTGCGGGGTTCAGTTTGGGGACCTTACGGGCAGAGCCGGCCGCCCAGGCCACCGTGTCATTGGGAATGGCCAGGGCCGCGCCCCCGGCAGCGCCGGCTACGAGCAGTTGTCTTCGTGTGATCATTTCTCCCGCCTTCTGCCGACCAGGATTGCCATATGAACCTACTAATCGAGGTTTTTGGCGATGTTAGGCCGCGCGGACAGGGCGTAGTGGATTGACGTTCGGCGTGTCATGAGCCCGTTGGGGCCTGGCGGCGTGTGGCCTGGTGACAGCGCAACGATGGCCAGAATTTTCAAGCCACGAATGGCGTAGTGACCGCCGTGGTCGGCGGGTTGCTCAACAGAATTGGCCATCGAGTACAGGCAGCACGGCAAAGGGGCTGGGCCGCCCAGCCGCGAGAACAACCGCCAAGTGGTCGATTACGCGCGGCCATGCCGAAGCCTGGAATTCTTTCCTCCGGCGTTATTTCCCATGAATAAGCGCCACTAGTACCACGCTACTCACACCCCCAGTGCGGTGGTTGATCACTTCGACGGCGCTCCTGGAGTTGAACTCGTAAGGTCGGCCTGCGGGCGGGCGGCTGGCCTCCACTCACCCAAGACGAAGAGGAGCCGTCGCCTTATCCCCCGTTCCGCCGCCGAATTGATCACCGTGGCTCAGCCAAGCCTGCGCTCACGACCGCGATGCCATGCCCTGACTTCCCTGGAAGCGAGCACGGATCCAGCCGCTCCTGGATGTGACGCCGCGCTGAAGGCGGCGAGGGGTCCAGATGGCGGAACGGCACGTACACGCGCTGCTCGCGGATGGCACGACAGTACGGATACGGAGTGCTACGCGGGGCGATCGGGCTGCCGTGCTGCAGCTGTATGAGGAGATGTCGCCGGAGAGCCTCCGGACAACCACGGACAGCCAGAGACCGTCGTCCCCAGGTAAACCCTGCACCGACTGCCGTCCGGACCGCTGATCGAATTTGCCTCGGAACCTACTTGGTTGGATTCCCGGTGGCGACACCTCGGTAGTGGCAGACTCCTCGCGGAATAAGGGGAGGCACCTTGGGCTTCGGCTTTCGCCCGGGTCCGGGCGCGCCGCACGGCACCCTTCGAGATGGGAGTAAGCGAGGTCTGCTCCGACCTGACCGAGCCAGCCGTCGGAGTCGTCGACGCTCTCGACCGCCTCGGCCAGCAGCCCCATCGCCTCCCGCGCCAGGTGATCGCATCGGCGGCCCGGCCCGAGCCGGTGAGCGCGCCGATCGCGGACACCGCCTAAGGGGCGATGCCCACGCTGGGGAAGGTCGGGGTGCGCCCCTGAGCTTCTTCCTCCCGCAGGAGTGCGGTGCGCCGGGTTATCAGCTTTCTGCGGCGCAGCCGGGCCCGCACGAACGGCGTCAGCAGCAGATGCGTCAGCCCCACCCCGGCGGTGTTGAGCAGCAGCGAGTCCACGTCCACCGTCCGCCCGGACACATTGCTCTGCAGCAGCTCGATCACGAGCGACACCATGGCGCCGGTGAAGACCGTATGGGCCAGCGAGCCCAGCAATGAGCCGCACACCCGGCCCGTGACCACGGGCAGCAGTATTCCCAGCGGCGCCAGCAGCAACAGGCCGCCGCCGAGGCTCTGTACGGCCTCCCAGGGCCCCAGTGCGAGCTCGGCACGGATGGTGGCCAGCGGCCGCAGGTTCGCCGGAGTCACCCACGGCACGTGCAGCGGGCGCAGGGTCAGCCAGCCGACGAGCAGCAGATGTGCGACGAGGAGGACGAATCCCGTCGCGCGGATGCGGAAGGTGGCGCGGTCGCCGGAGCCATGACGCTGCACGCCGGAGAGGACGCGCCGGGTGGCGGTCCTGGTTCCGGTGGCGGTTGTCACTCTTCGGCCGTGATCGCCCTGATACTGGCTCGTCATTCAGCAGTCATCGGGCGGGCGTGCCGGTGGTCTGGGCGGTCTCCGGGCGCGTCCGCAGGTTCTCCGTGCAGGCGTAGCGGCGCAGCGAGTCCGCCTCCGGCCCGCCGAGCACCACGGAGCGGTCCCCGCCGGCCGCGGCCGTTCCGGCGTACGTGCACACCAGCTGCGCGAGCGCGTACGGCGGCAGGTCGTCCGGGCCCCGGTTCAGCCGCAGCGCGCTCTTGAAGTCGCCCCTGCGCGGTTCGTCGACCTGCAGGCGGTTGTCCGTCTCGGTGGAGAACCCGGCTTCCTCCTCCTGTGCGTCCGGCCGCTGCTGCAGCTGTTCCAGCAGCGTACGGGCGAACCGCAGCCGGTCGGCGGCGAGTTTGTCCCGCGCCACCGGAACCGTCCGGTGCACGGGGATGATCTGTGAGTTGCAGACCAGGTAGACCGTGACCGGGGTGGCCTGCACCGGCTCCGGCGATCGGCTGTGGCCATCGGACACCCGGCAGGACGCGCGCGAGGGAGCCGGTCCGGCGTCCACGGGGACGGACGTCCCGCGGATGCCGCAGCCGGCGGCGGTGAGCGCGACCGCCGCCACCGCGGCGGCGCGCCGCCATCGCACCGCCCGCCGCTGGGTGTCCATGGGCCGCGGCCTCATCGATCGTCTCCGTCGTCGTCTGCGGTCTGTTCGCCCGGCATGAGCCGGGAGGCGTCCATCGGCAGCCGGAGGGTGAAGACCGCTCCGCCCTCGCTGGAGTTGGCCGCCGTGATGTCTCCGCCGTGGATGTGCGCGTTCTCCTGGGCGATGGACAGCCCCAGTCCGCTGCCCTCGGACCGCGGCCGCGACGCACTCGCCTTGTAGAAGCGGTCGAAGACATGCGGCAGGACATCCTCCGGAATGCCCGGCCCGTGGTCCCGTACCTCCACGAGCAGCTCCGCCTCGGGCGTGCCCGCCGCGACCGTACGCACCGACACCCGTACCGGCGAGCCGCCGTGCTTGAGCCCGTTGCCGATCAGATTCGCCAGGATCACATCGAGCCGCCGCGGGTCAAGCCGCGCCACGATGCCGCGCTTGGCGTCCAGCTCGACCGCGTCCAGCCAGGCCCGTGCGTCGATGCAGGCCGTCACCATGTCCGCGACATCCACGTCGTCCAGCACCAGCCGCGCCGTTCCCGCGTCGAACCGGGTGACCTCCATCAGGTTCTCCACCAGATCGCCCAGCCGCCGGGTCTCGGTCACCACCAGCCGCACCGCGGGCTCGATCAGCGGATCGAGGTTGTCGGCCTCGTCTTCCAGCACCTCGGTGACCGCGGTGATCGCCGTCAGCGGGGTGCGCAGCTCATGCGACATGTCCGCCACGAAGCGGCGGCTGGCAGCCTCCCGCGCGCTCAGCTCCCCGACGCGCTCTTGCAGTGCCTCCGCGGTCCGGTTGAACGTCCGTGACAGCTCGGCCAGTTCGTCCGTACCCGACACCCGCAGCCGGGTGTCCAGCTTGCCCTCCCCGAGCCGCCGCGCCGCGTCACCCAGCCGCTGCACGGGCCGCAGCACCGTCGTCGCGGCGGCCTGCGCCAGCAGGGCCGAGCCGATGAGCGCGAGCCCGGTCGCGATGCCCAGCGACCAGGCAAGGGAGTTGAGGTCGTCCCGCTCGGAGGCGAGGGACTTGAGCATGTAGCCGGTCGGCCCGTCGCCGATCACCTTCGCCCCGCCGACCAGGTACGGGACGCCGTCGAGAGTGACCCGCTGCCAGTACAGGTGGTACGGCAGCCCGTCGCCCTCGTCCGCCGGGCGCTTCTTGTCCACTGCCGTCCGCAGCGTCCCGGGCACCACCCTCAGGGTGAAGACACTGGGATCCGAGCCGACAGCACAGGTCTTGCCGTCCTTCGCCCTGTCGATCAGTACGACCTCGTACCGCTGCGTGCTGTTCGCCATCCGGTTCGCCGCATCCCGTAGCTGGTCGCAGGCCGGGCGCAGCGGCAGCGAACCGGCGTTGTCCGCCAGCGACTCGCGGAAGTCGTTGAGGGCGGCGTTCTGGGTACGGGTGAGCACCGCGTCCCGGTTCAGCCAGTACGCGATGCCGGAGGCGGACACGGCGGCCGTGAGCGCCACCAGCGCGAAGACGACCACCAGCCGCAGCCGCAGGCTGGTGAGGCGCAGTATCCCCGGCCCCCAGCCGCGCACCCGGCCGGGGGCCGGTGGATGTTCTGGTGCTGGATGCGCCGGTTCTGTCATTGCGGGGCGTCCAGCCGGTAGCCGACCCCGCGGACCGTACGGATCAGCGTCGGCGAGGACGGTACGTCCTCGACCTTGGCCCGCAGCCGCTGCACGCACGCGTCGACCAGCCGTGAGTCGCCCAGGTAGTCGTGCTCCCACACCAGCCGCAGCAGCTGCTGCCGAGACAGCGCCTGTCCCGGCCGGCGGCTCAGCTCCAGCAGCAGCCGCAGCTCGGTCGGCGTGAGTTGAAGATCTTCACCGTTCTTGGTGACCGTCATGGCCGCACGGTCGATGACCAGGTTGCCGAACATCGCCGAGTCGCTGGACTCCCGCTCGCCGCGCCGCAGCACCGCACGGATCCGGGCGTCGAGCACCCGCGGCTGGATGGGCTTGACCACGTAGTCGTCCGCGCCCGACTCCAGCCCCACCACGACGTCGATGTCGTCGCTGCGCGCGGTCAGCAGGATGATGGGCAGCTGGTCGGTGCGCCGGATCCGGCGGCACACCTCGAACCCGTCGATGCCCGGCAGCATCACATCCAGCACGATCAGGTCCGGCCGCTGCTCGCGCATCAGCTTCAGGCCGTCCTCGCCCGTCGCCGCGGCCACCACGCGATGGCCCTGGCGCGTCAGGGAGAGTTCGAGGGCCGTACGGATGGCGTCATCGTCCTCGATCAGCAACAGGAAAGGCACGCTGGTCATTCTGACGTACGCGGAGCCGGTAGTTCGACCTCCGGGGCTCTCCCGTACAATACCGGCCCCTTCCGTAACTCCAGTCCCTGTGACAGGCCTGTGACAGTCGACGGACAGGCCGATGAAACTGGCCCGGCAGTCTTTTGTGCACCGGGCGCCGGGGGGACCGAGACCCGGAGGCAAACAGACGGATCAGGCTCCACCGACGGGGGCGCGAAATGCACACACTGCACAACGGCACCACCAGCGCAGTCATTCGCACGCGCCTGCACGCGAAGGCGGGGGGCCGGGGGTACGCCCGGAGCACCGGGCGGGTCCGTCCGGCCTTGGTGGCGATCGACGCGAACGACGTGGGGGGCCACGGGGGGAGCGCCACCGGGGGGGCCGCGTACGGGGAGGTCCCGGGGGCCTGCGCCGCGCCGAAGCCGGGCGAGGCGGAGGAGCGCAGCCTTTCGGAGGCGGAGTTCACCGCCTACGTCCAGGAGCGCCGCGCCTCCCTGTACGCGACGGCCTTCCATCTGACCGGTGACCGCTACGAGGCCGAGGACCTGCTGCAGAACGCGCTGTTCTCCACCTACCGGGCCTGGGACCGGATCAGTGACAAGGCCGCGGTCGGCGGGTATCTGCGCCGCACCATGACCAACCTGCACATCAGCGCATGGCGCCGGCGCAAGCTCAACGAGTACCCGACCGAAGAGCTGCCGGAGACGGTGGGCGACCAGGACGCGATGCGCGGCACCGAGCTGCGCACCGTGCTCTGGCAGGCGCTGGCCCGGCTGCCCGAGCTGCAGCGCACGATGCTCGTCCTGCGCTACTACGAGGGCCGTACGGACCCGGAGATCGCGGAGATCCTGAACATCAGCGTCGGCACGGTCAAGAGCAGCATCTGGCGGTCGCTGCGCCGGCTGCGCGAGGACGAGACGCTCAGCTTCGGCCGGGACGAGGAGGAGTCCTTCGTCGAGCTGGTCGGCTGAGCCGATCCGCTGGGGACGGCCGCCCTGTGCGGCCGGATCGAGCTGGGGGGACGCGGGGGAACACGGGGGACTGCCGCACCGGGGGGATGCGGCGGGGGAGAGAGGAAGCGGCACCGAGCCGCCGGGGGGCCGGCTCGGTGCCGCTTCGTCCTGCGTTCTGCCGGGCTCAGCTGCGGACGGGTTCCGGCCGGGCCGCGGCCACCGCGGCTATCCGGCCCAGCGCCTCCGCCGTGCCGCAGGGTTGCGCGCCCAGCGCCGTCTGGCGGGCAACGATGGAGCGCTCCATACGCATCAGTCGCCAGCCTCGGCGCACCAGCACCGATGCCGACTTGCGGCCCTGCCGCAGGTCTCTGACGAGCCGTCGCCGGAAGGTGGTGGACGGCCGGCCGTGCAGACACAGGGCGTCCGCCAGCAGCCCGCGCTCCCGGCACGGCGCGACGATGTCGGCCGCGAAGACCCCCTCCGCGATGAACAGGGGCGCGTGCCCGATGTCGAACGCCCGGTGGCCCAGGCGTGCGCTGCCGGCGAGGTCGTACTCCGGAACCGCCGTACGCCCCAGACGGCACAGCGCCTCGATCGCCTCCACGGCCGCCTCGGCATCCCAGGACAGCGGTGAGTCCCAGTCCGTGCCCGACCCGTCGGGCAGGAGCGGGAGCGTCGGGTGGTCGCCGTCCTTGTAGAAGTCGTCAAGGCGCAGTACCGGCAGGCCCGTACGGGCGGCGAGGGAGGACTTCCCGGAGCCGGAGGGACCGGTCAGCAGCACGACGCGCGCGGATCGATGGGCGGAGTTCACGGGACGCCATTCTGGCGCATCGCCGACGCCTTGCGACCCACCCGGGCGAGGCATTGGCGGACCGGCTCCTACTCAACTACGCTCAGTCGCCAATCGATTACCATAAGCAAGAAGTCTGGCAGGTGGCCCATGGCCAAACACGCACGTCCCAAATCGTCCCCCGCACCCAGCGCACTGCTGCGCGCCGGGATCATCGTGGCCGCGGCGGGTGCCGCGCTCGGAGCGGGCGGCGCGGCGACCGCGAGCGCGGCGCCGGCCGTACCGCAGCCCTCACCGAGCCCGGACACCTCGGGCGGCCATCTCAACACCGGCATGCTGTCCGACCCGCAGGGATCGCTGACCACAGGGCTCCACCACGGTGTCGCTCCGGTGAAGAAGCTTCGGCTCAACCCGCTGGCCGGTACGGGAGTTGACCCACTCAACAACGCGGTCGGCACGCAGGTCGCCGACTTCAAGCCGGTCGGCACCGATGTGGTGACGGGGCCGTTCGCGCGCGGTGCTTCGCTGTCCGGGCTGCCGGTGGTGGGCAGGGCGTCGGGCCTGCTGCCGGGCTGAGCGCCGGCCGTCGGCAGCGAAGCACGAGGCCCCATCCGCACGGGATGGGGCCTCGTCGTCGGGTGATCTACACGCCGATGGGGTGCCAGACCGTCTTGGTCTCCAGGAAGGCCAGCAGCCGTTCGGTGCCCGGGTCGGCCGACCAGTCCGTACGGGACGGGCGCAGCACCCGCTTGAGGTTGTCCGCCGAGGCCGTCTCCAGCTCCTTTGCCAACTCGGCGTCGGCGCCCGCGAGATCGATCGCGTTGACGTCCTGGTGGGCGGCCAGCGGCGCGGCGATCTCGGCCGTCTTGCCGGACAGGACGTTGACCACTCCGCCCGGCAGATCGGAGGTCGCCAGCACCTCGCCCAGGGACAGCGCGGGCAGCGGGGACCTGGCGCTCGCCACGGCCACCACCGTGTTGCCGGTGACGATCGCCGGGGCAATCACCGAGACCAGGCCCAGGAAGGACGACTCCTGCGGGGCCAGGACGGCGACGACACCCGTCGGCTCCGGGGTGGAGAGGTTGAAGAACGGTCCCGCCACCGGGTTCGAGGAGCCCGCGATCTGGGCGACCTTGTCCGACCAGCCCGCGTACCAGACCCAGCGGTCGATCGCGGCGTCCACCTGCGCGGTGGCCTTGGCCTTCGACAGCCCCTCGGCGTCGGCGACTTCACCGATGAACTGCTCGCGGCGGCCCTCCAGCATTTCGGCGATGCGGTAGAGGATCTGGCCGCGGTTGTACGCGGTGGCACCCGACCAGCCGGCGAAGGCCTTACGGGCGGCGACGACCGCGTCCCGCGCGTCCTTGCGGGAGGCGAGCGGGGCGTTCGCCAGCCAGTTGCCCTTGCTGTCGGTCACTACGTACACCCGCCCGCTCTCGGACCGGGGGAACTTCCCCCCGACGAACAGCTTGTAGGTCTTCAGGACACCCAGGCGATCAGACATTGAGGTAGGCCTCCAGACCGTGGCGGCCGCCCTCGCGGCCGAAGCCCGACTCCTTGTAGCCGCCGAAGGGCGAGGCCGGGTCGAACTTGTTGAACGTATTGGCCCACACGACACCGGCCCGGAGCTTGTCCGCCATCCACAGGATGCGCGAGCCCTTCTCCGTCCAGATGCCGGCGGACAGGCCGTACGGCGTGTTGTTGGCCTTCTCCACAGCCTCCGCCGGAGTACGGAAGGTCAGCACCGACAGCACCGGACCGAAGATCTCCTCGCGCGCGATGCGGTGAGCCTGGGTGACGCCGGTGAACAGCGTCGGCGCGAACCAGTAGCCGGAAGAGGGGAGTTCGCATGCCGGAGCCCAGCGCTCGGCGCCCTCCGCCTCGCCCGCATCGGCCAACGCCTTGATCCGGCCCAGCTGCTCCGCGGAGTTGATCGCGCCGATGTCGGTGTTCTTGTCCAGCGGGTCGCCGACCCGGAGGGTCCGCATCCGGCGCTTGAGGGCGTCCAGCAGCTCCTCCTGCACCGACTCCTGCACCAGCAGGCGGGAACCGGCGCAGCAGACATGGCCCTGGTTGAAGAAGATACCGTTCACGATGCCCTCGACGGCCTGGTCGATCGGGGCATCGTCGAAGACGATGTTCGCGGCCTTGCCGCCCAGCTCGAGGGTGAGCTTCTTGTCCGTGCCCGCGACCGTACGGGCGATGGCCTTGCCGACCTCGGTGGAACCGGTGAAGGCGACCTTGTCGATGCCGGGGTGGGCCACCAGCTCGGCGCCGGTCGAGCCGTCACCGGTGATGATGTTGACGACGCCCTTGGGGAGACCGGCCTGGCGGCAGATGTCCGCGAAGAAGAGGGCGGAGAGCGGGGTGGTCTCGGCGGGCTTGAGGACGACGGTGTTGCCGCAGGCCAGCGCCGGGGCGATCTTCCACGCCAGCATGAGCAGCGGGAAGTTCCACGGGATGACCTGGCCGGCTACGCCCAGGGGCTTCGGGTCGGGCCCGAAGCCGGAGTGCTGGAGTTTGTCGGCCCAGCCCGCGTAGTAGAAGAAGTGCGCCGCGACGAGCGGCAGGTCGGCGTCGCGGGACTCGCGGATCGGCTTGCCGTTGTCCAGGGACTCCAGGACGGCGAGCTCGCGCGAGCGCTCCTGGATGATGCGGGCGATACGGAAGAGGTACTTGGCACGCTCGGCGCCCGGCAGGGCCGACCAGGTCTCGAAGGCCTTGCGGGCGGCCTTCACCGCCGCGTCCACGTCCTCCGCGTTCGCCTGCGCGACCTCGGACAGGACTTCCTCCGAGGCGGGGGAGACGGTCTTGAAGACCTTGCCGTCCGAGGCCTCGCGGAACTCGCCGTCGATGAAGAGCCCGTACGACGGTGCGATGTCGACGACCGCACGGGATTCGGGTGCGGGTGCGTATTCGAAAGCCATGTCTGTCTCAGTCCACCGTCACGTAGTCGGGACCGGAGTAGCGCCCGGTGCTCAGCTTCTGCCGCTGCATCAGCAGGTCATTGAGGAGGCTGGAGGCGCCGAAGCGGAACCAGTCCGGGGTGAGCCATTCGTCGCCCAGCGTCTCGTTGACCAGCACCAGGTACTTGATCGCGTCCTTGGTGGTGCGGATGCCGCCCGCGGGCTTCACTCCGACCTGTACCCCGGTGGTCGCGCGGAAGTCGCGTACGGCCTCCAGCATGAGGAGGGTGACGGGCGGGGTGGCGTTGACCGCGACCTTGCCGGTCGAGGTCTTGATGAAGTCGGCACCGGCGAGCATCGCCAGCCAGGAGGCCCGGCGCACGTTGTCGTACGTCTGGAGCTCGCCCGTCTCGAAGATCACCTTCAGATGGGCCGCGGAGCTGTCCTCGCGCCGGCAGGCCTCCTTGACCTGCTTGATCTCCTCGAAGACCTCGAGGTAGCGGCCGGAGAGGAAGGCGCCGCGGTCGATCACCATGTCGATCTCGTCGGCACCGGCCGCTACAGCGTCACGGGTGTCGGCGAGCTTGACCGGCATGGCCGCGCGGCCCGAGGGGAAGGCGGTCGCAACGGAGGCGACATGGATGCCGGTGCCGGCCAGGGCCTCCTTGGCAGTGGCCACCATGTCGGGATAGACGCAGATGGCCGCGACCTGCGGGACGCTGCGGTCGGCCGGATCGGGATTGACGCCCTTCGCGCACAGCGCCCGGACCTTGCGCGGGGTGTCCGCACCTTCCAGGGTCGTCAGATCGATCATGGAGATGGCCAGGTCGATGGCGTAGGCCTTCGCCGTGGTCTTGATCGAGCGGGTGCCGAGGGTGGCGGCACGGGCCTGCAGCCCGACCGCGTCGACACCCGGCAGGCCGTGCAGGAAGCGGCGCAGCGCGCCGTCGGAGGCGGTCACGTCCGCCATCGACGCCAGGCGCTCGGCGGCCTCGCTGCCGTATGCGGGAACAGTGCTGGGCATGGTCACCAGACGAGCATATCTACGCGCGTAGCAAAAGTCACCCCGGGAAGTTCGCCAGCGTCTCGTTCCGACTGCGTCTCCCGCGCGCCACCCGGCCTGCCCATCCTCCGACATCAGCGGCGGACGGGGCGCCGAGCGGTGGCCCCGCTCCGAAGACACCCAACGGGGCGCTGAACATGAAGATCGACTGGGGCAGACGACCTGCCCCAGCCACCGCTGGGGGTGCCCCCAGGAGGTGCCCCCAGCTTTCGACACCGGCGCGCCCTTTGGCCCGCTCGCGCCCGCTCACCCTGCTGAACCGATGCCGGACTGCAATGTCCGCATGGCGGACTCGTCGGGCAGAATCAGGCCTATGACGAGCCCGGACAACTCCTCCGCCCCCAAGCCCGCGCCGCCGCAGCGGCCGGTGTACGCCGACCGCGTCTACCGCTCGCCCGCCGCGCTGGCCGGGGGTGGCCTGCTGCTGGTGCTGGCCGCCTGGCTCGGCTTGGACGCGGTGGTCCGCGGCGAGGGCCGTACGCCCTGGGTCGCGATCGCCGCGCTGCTGTTCGCGGCGCCGCTCATCGTGGCGTACACGCTGCGGCCGGCCGTCCGAGCGTCCGCCGACCGCCTCCTGGTGCGCAACCCGCTGCGCACGATCACGCTGCCGTGGGCCGCGGTCGAGGACGTACGCGCGCGGTACTCCAGCGAGGTGTTCGCGGGTGGCCGCAAGTACCAGCTGTGGGCCATCCCCGTCTCCCTGCGCGCGCGCAAGAAGGCCATGGTGCGGACGGGCCGGGCCACCACCCAGGACCCGCACGCACCGAGCTCGTCATCCGCCGGCCGCGCCGATGCCGCTGAGCTCCGCGCGCCCGCGGACCAGGCGGTCAGCGACCTGCGGGAGCTGGCGGAGCGTCATGCCGCGAGCGAGACGGCGCAGGGCGAGCCCCAGGTGCGCTGGGCGTACGAGATCATCGCGCCCGCCGTCGTCGGAGCCGTCCTGCTCGCGGTCCTCATCGCCACCGGCTGACAGCCACGGCGGGCCGCGTGGCGTGCGGCTGTCACAGCGGGCCGGGCCAGACCAGGGACATGTACGCGCCGAAGTAGGCCGAGGCCAGCGCCGCCGTGCCCAGGACGAGGAGCACCACCGGCTGCCGGGCCCGGGCGAGCGCGACCGCGGGCGGCAGCAGCAGCGGAAAGGCCGGCAACAGGAAGCGGGCGCGCGGGAAGTACTCCCCGCCGCTGCCCAGCACGATCACCAGCAGCAGCCCCGTGAACACCAGCAGCGCCGGCGGCTGCCGGTCGCACACGGACAGCGCGTACAACACCGCCGAGGCGATCAGGATCACGGAGACGGCCACCAGGAACAGCTGCGGCCGGGCGGGGTGGACCAGGACGTCCCGCAGGCCGCGAAGGGTGTCCAGGCCGTAGTCCCACTCGTTCCCCCACTGCCGCTGGACCACCAGATAGCCGTCCCAGCGGCCCAGCCGACGGCCCACCCAGCTGATGTAGATGAGCCAGCCGAGCGGGGCGAGCAGCGCCCCCAGGCAGATGGCGATGACCGTACGGCGCTCCGCCGCGACGCTCTCCCGCCACAGCCGCCACAGTGTGACCACCGCGGCCACCGAGACGGCCGCGGCGACGGCGAGTCCCGTGGGCCGGGCGAGGCCGGCCGCCACCGCCAGTGAAGTCGCCCGCAGCCACCGGCCGCTGAGGACGGCGTGCAGCGTCCAGGCGGCCAGCGCGGTGAACAGCGACTCGGCGTAGCCCATCCACTGGACGAGCCCGACTGGCGCGGCACCCCACAGCACCGCGAGTACGGTCCCCGCCTGCCGCCCGTACAGCCGGTCGCCGACCGCGAAGACGCCCCACGCGGCGGCCAGCGAGGCGAGCACCGAGATCAGCACCCCGATGCTCGCGGGCGAGCCGGGCAGCGGCCAGGAGAGTTCCCTGACCACGGCCGGGTAGAGCGGGAAGAAGGCGAGGTCCTTCAGGTCGCCCGGGGTGTGGCCGTAGCCCTGCTGGGCGATCCGCAGATACCAGGTCGAGTCCCACTGGGTGGCGAGCATCGGCCATAGCCCATGGCCCTTGAGGTGCGCCCACTTCGCGAGCACCAGGACCCCGAGCAGCCGGACGAGGACGTAGCCGGCGAGCGCGGGGCCCACGTACCGCAGGGCGCCCCGGGACCGGGACGCGGCGGGTCTGCCGGCGCCGGGCCGGCGCGGTCCCGGAAGGCGGGCGACCGGAGCGGCACCCGGGCGGTACGGCCGCAGGCTGGTGAGGATCGGATCGTGCGTCGAGGCTGAGGGCGTCAGGACCGAATGTGCCTGAGCAGACGGCGGTTTCGGGGCCGATTCCGGGGTGCGAGTAGCCGTCCGGGCTGCGAACTGGGGCACTGAGGCAACTCCTGGGGACGCGAAGGTGAGGATGACCGGTCCACGTTTTTTCACCATCGGGAGCCGGGTCGCGAGCCCATGCGGCAGCCACACCGCGGAAATCATCCGTACGAGTTGGTTTACGGATGTGGGTCCACGCGTCCGTACGCCGAAGGCCCCCGGCGCGCCGGGGGCCTTCGGCACCACCGGACCGGGTCAGATGCCGGCCGCGGCCGCCAGGTCCTCCTTCAGCGCGGCGAGCACCCGGTCCGCCGTCGTACGGGCCTGAGCGAGCGCGGCGGACGAGGCCACCGGCACCACGACCTCCAGGTAGCACTTGAGCTTCGGCTCGGTGCCGCTCGGCCGCACGACGACCCGCGCACCGCTCACACCGGCCTCGGCCGATGCGGCCAGCCGATAGCGCAGCCCGTCCGTCGGAGGCAGCTGCGCCGAGCCCTGGGACAAGTCCTCGGCGGAGTCGACGGAAAGCCCCGCGAGCACCGTCGGCGGCTCCTCGCGCAGCCGCTTCATGGCCGCGGCGATCAGCGACAGGTCCTTCACACGTACGGACAGCTGGTCGGTGGCGTGCAGGCCGTGCTCGACCGCGAGGTCGTCCAGCAGGTCGGACAGCGTACGGCCCGACTGCTTGAGCGCGGCGGCCAGTTCGGCGACCAGCAGCGCCGCCGTGATGCCGTCCTTGTCGCGGACGCCGGCCGGGTCGACGCAGTAGCCGAGCGCCTCCTCGTAGGCGTACCGCAGGCCCTCCACGCGGGCGAGCCACTTGAAGCCGGTCAGCGTCTCGGTGTACGGCACGCCCGCCGCGGCCGCGATCCGGGAGAGGAGGGAGGAGGAGACGATCGTGGTGGCGAAGGTGCCCTGCGCTCCCTTGTCCACCAGGTGGCGGGCCAGCAGCGCGCCGACCTCGTCACCGCGCAGCATCCGCCAGCCCCCCTCGGCGCCGGGGTCCGGGACGGCGACGGCGCAGCGGTCCGCGTCCGGGTCGTTCGCGATGACGATGTCGGGCCGCGTGGCACGGGCGGTGGCGAAGGCCAGGTCCATCGCGCCCGGCTCCTCCGGGTTGGGGAAGGCCACCGTCGGGAACGCCGGGTCGGGATCGGCCTGTTCGGCGACCACGGTCGGGGCAGGGAAGCCGGCGCGGGCGAAGGCGGCGGTGCAGGTGTCGCGTCCGACGCCGTGCAGCGGCGTGTAGACCACCCGCACATCCCGCGGGGAGCCCGGGGTGAGGACCGCGTCCGTACGGGCCAGGTAGGCCTCGACGATCTCCTCGCCGAGGGTCTCCCATCCGGACTCGGGGCGGGCGATGTCCTCGAGGCTGCCGATAGAGCCGATCTCGTCGGCGATCTCGCCGTCCGCGGGCGGCACGATCTGCGCGCCGTCGCCGAGGTAGACCTTGTAGCCGTTGTCGCGGGGCGGGTTGTGGCTGGCGGTGACGGTGACGCCCGCGACCGCACCGAGGTGCGGGATGGCAAAGGCGAGCACCGGGGTGGGCAGCGGTCGCGGGAGCAGCGCGGCCCGCAGGCCCGCGCCGACCATCACGGCGGCGGTGTCGCGTGCGAAGTCCGCGCTCTTGTAGCGGGCGTCGTAGCCGATGACGACGAGCCCTCCGGCGTAGTCCTGCTTGCGCAGATACGCCGCCAGGCCGGCCGCGGCGCGGATCACGACCGCGCGGTTCATCCGCATGGGCCCCGCTCCGAGTTCGCCGCGCAGTCCGGCGGTACCGAACTGCAGCGTGCCGGAGAAGCGCTGGGCGAGCTCCTCCAGCTCCGGGCCCGCCGCTCCGTCCTCGACATCGGCGGCGTCCACGGCCGACAGCAGCCTGCTCAGCTCCTTGCGGGTCTCCGGGTCGGGGTCCTCGGCCAGCCAGGCACGGGCCTGACGGATCAGCTGTGCGGCGTCGCGCGCCACTGCGCGTGCCTCTTCGCTTGCCACGGTGATGCTCCTGTGTCCGGTGCGGGGCCGCGCGCCGCCGAGCCGCCCCGGGCCGAAGGGGTCGGCGCGGGCGGCCGCACGGCCGCGCGGTCGTCAAGGTTCGCGATCGGGTGCCCGATGTGTACCCGGTCGGTGGCCGGGCTTGTCAGGGACGGGCCCGGCCAAGGCTCGGCTCGCCTCCGGGTGCTCTTTTCGGCAGGGCGCCCCAGTGGCTCGCTCGCGTCGGATCCGTCAGATCCGGCCGAGGACCTGCGCCAGCAGGCTGCCCATCCGGGCCGCCGAGTCGCGGCCGGCCTGGAGCACCTCTTCGTGGTTGAGCGGCTCGCCGGTCATG
Organism: Streptomyces sp. HSS9-12; assembly: GCF_054963655.1. Lineage (NCBI taxonomy): Bacteria > Bacillati > Actinomycetota > Actinomycetes > Kitasatosporales > Streptomycetaceae > Streptomyces > Streptomyces sp. HSS9-12. Next base: position 121,425 of record NZ_JBUEGC010000011.1, read on the forward strand.
CCGGCGGCGAGGTTGGTGACCAGCGAGATGCCCAGCACCTCGACACCGGCCTCGCGGGCGGCGATGGCCTCCAGGACGGTGGACATGCCGACCAGGTCCCCGCCGATGGTCCGGATCATGTTGATCTCGGCCGGGGTCTCGTAGTGCGGGCCGGGGAGCTGTACGTACACGCCCTCTTCGAGGCTGGGGTCGATCTCCTTGCACAGGGCGCGCAGGCGGGGCGAGTACAGGTCGGTGAGGTCGACGAAGTTCGCGCCCACGATCGGGGAGGCGGCGGTCAGGTTGATGTGATCATTGATCAGGACCGGCTGGCCGGGGCGCATGCCCTGGCGCAGACCGCCGCAGCCGTTGGTGAGGACGACGGTCTTGCAGCCCGCGGCGGCGGCTGTGCGTACCCCGTGCACGACGGCGGCGACGCCGCGGCCCTCGTAGTAGTGGGTGCGGCCGAGGAAGACCAGCACACGCTTGTCACCGATCGAGTACGAGCGCACCCGGCCGGCGTGGCCGGCGACGGCGGGCGGCGGGAAGCCGGGCAGCTCGGTGACCGGGAACTCGTGCTCGGGCGTCCCGAGCGCCGCGGCGGCGGGAACCCAGCCGGAGCCCATGACGAGCGCTACGTCGTGGCTCTCGGCACCGGTGAGTTCGCGCAGGCGGGCTGCGGCGGCGTCGGCGTCGGGAAGGTCCGGAGTACTGAGGGAAGCGTTCACGTGCAAGAGAGTAACCGTTCATTGCCTACGCGCGTAGATGCGCCTCGCCGCAAGCCTGTGAGCTGCGCTTCACCGGATCCTACAAGCGGGGCGCGCGCCGCCGCAGGGGCGCGGAGGGGAGCTCACAGGCGCTTGGCGCTGTGCAGTTCCTTCGCGTGGACGCCGCTGCCGTCCAGCCGGGCGCTGCCCCCCTTGTCGCCGATGGCGGGTCCCGTCGGCCTCTTCGCGGCTGGAAATGAAGCGGGGGTGGTTGCCGGTGTCCACTCCGGCAGCAGCCGCACCCAGCTGTCGGTGCGCACCACGGCCTCTGTGGTGCGCGGTCCGGAGGAGGTGCGGGGTTGTGCGTGGACCCATGAAGGAACGGTCACCAGCAGAGTGCGTAGGGGGCACGCATGCGGCAGCCCTTCGTCAACAGGGCCGCTTGCGCAGTTCCATCACATAGTCGTGCGGCGCCCCGGCCGACTCCGCCGCGTCCGCGATCTCGCCCAGGTAGCGCGCCGACGGCAGCCCGCCCTCATAGCCGTTGAGGACATAGACCCAGGCGGGCTCGTCGCCGTCCAGCGTGTGCACCCGTACCCGCAGCCGCCGGTAGACCCCGAGCCCCACGCCCTCCCAGCGGTCCATGGAGTCCTCGTCCATGGGCGCGATGTCGTACAGGGCCACGAAGACCTGGGAGTCGGGGTCCTCGACGATCGTGGGCAGGGCTCCCTCCCAGCCCATCTGCTCTCCGCCGAAGGTCAGCCGCCACCCGTCGAGCCAGCCTGTGCCGCGCAGCGGGGAGTGCGGGGCGCGGCGGGTCATGAGCCGCGCGTCGAGGTTGCCGGCGTACGCGGCGTAGAGCGACATGAGTCGAGGGTACGGGAGTGGAGCGCGAGGTTCGCGGTGTGGCGGACCTCACGGGGAGGGCCCCCGCGACCAGGTTTCCCGGGTGCGGGACAATGGAGTACGTGACTCGGATCGTGATCATCGGTGGCGGACCCGGCGGCTACGAGGCGGCACTGGTTGCCGCGCAGCTCGGAGCGGAGGTGACCGTTGTCGACTGCGACGGTCTGGGCGGCGCGTCGGTGCTCACCGACTGCGTGCCGTCCAAGACTCTGATCGCGACCGCCGAGGTCATGACCAACTTCGACTCTTCGCACGAAGAGCTCGGCATCATCGTCGCCGATGACACCCCGCACATCGACCAGCCCGCCCGCATCGTCGGTGTGGACCTGGGCAAGGTCAACCGGCGTGTGAAGCGGCTGGCGCTCGCTCAGTCCCACGACATCACCGCCTCGGTGACTCGCGCCGGCGCGCGGGTGATGCGCGGTCGCGGACGCCTGGAGCCCGGACAGGCGCCCGACGGTTCCCGGAAGGTGACCGTGACCGCGGCCGACGGGTCGACCGAGACGCTGATCGCCGACGGGGTGCTGGTGGCCACGGGCGGTCACCCGCGCGAGATCCCCGACGCCCTGCCCGACGGCGAGCGGATCCTGAACTGGACCCAGGTGTACGACCTGGAGGAGCTGCCCGAGGAGCTGATCGTGGTCGGTTCGGGTGTGACCGGTGCCGAGTTCGCGGGCGCGTACCAGGCGCTCGGCTCGAAGGTCACGCTCGTCTCGAGCCGGGACCGGGTGCTGCCGGGCGAGGACCCGGACGCGGCGGCCGTGCTCGAGGACGTCTTCCGGCGCCGCGGCATGAACGTCATGGCGCGCTCACGCGCGGTGGCCGTCAAACGGGTTCCCGGACCTGCATCGGCACAGGGACCCTCCTCGCCGAAGGCGGGCGAGGAGGGATGGGGCGGGGACCGGGTCGAGGTCACCCTCTCCGACGGCCGGGTCATCACCGGTTCGCACTGTCTGATGGCGGTCGGTGCCATCCCGAACACCGCGGACATGGGCCTGGAGCAGGCCGGGGTCAAGCTGAAGGAGTCCGGGCACATCTGGACCGACCGGGTCTCGCGTACGACCGCTCCGGGCGTATACGCGGCCGGTGACTGCACGGGCGTGTTCGCTCTCGCTTCGGTCGCGGCCATGCAGGGCCGGATCGCGATGTACCACTTCCTGGGCGACTCGGTGGCCCCGCTGAACCTCAAGGCCGTGTCGGCGAACGTCTTCACCGACCCGGAGATCGCCACCGTCGGCTACACGCAGGCGGATGTGGACAACGGGGTCATCGACGCCCGGGTGGTCAAGCTGCCGCTGCTGCGCAACCCGCGCGCGAAGATGCAGGGGATCCGGGACGGCTTCGTGAAGATGTTCTGCCGCCCGGGCACGGGCATCGTGGTGGGCGGTGTGGTCGTCTCGCCGCGCGCGAGCGAACTCATCCACCCGATTTCGATCGCGGTCGACAACAACCTGACGGTCGAGCAGATCGCGAACGCCTTCACTGTGTACCCGTCGCTGTCGGGCTCGATCGCCGAGGTCGCACGGCAGTTGCAGGCTCGAAAGACGCAGATCGACCTGTAACCGACCGACAACGATCGCCTATACCAGTTCTGGCGCACTGTTGCGCATAACTTCTGTTATTCGGCGCAAACTGCTGAAAGCAGACGGTCGTTGGCGTTACTGTCGGTTTCGTGTTCGCTGCAGAACGTCGCCAACTGATCCTCGAAATGGTGCGTGCGAACGGAGCCGTGTCGCTCCGCGAGCTCGCCCGCGTCGTCCAGACCTCCGAAGTGACCGTACGTCGGGATGTGCGGGCCCTGGAGGCAGAAGGACTCCTCGACCGCCGGCATGGCGGTGCGGTGTTGCCGGGCGGATTCACCCGGGAGTCCGGCTTCCCGCAGAAATCCCATCTAGCGACCGCTGAGAAGACGGCCATCGCCGATCTCGCGGCCGGTCTCGTCGAGGAGGGCGAGGCGATCGTGGTCGGGGCAGGTACGACCACGCAGGAGCTGGCCCGCAGGCTCGCGAGGGTCCCGGGGCTGACCGTGGTCACCAACTCCCTGCTGGTGGCCCAGGCCTTGGCACACGCCAACCGGGTCGAGGTCGTCATGACGGGTGGCACCCTGCGCGGCTCCAACTACGCCCTGGTGGGCAGCGGCGCCGAGCAGTCCCTCCAGGGGCTCCGGGTCTCCCGGGCCTTCCTGTCCGGCAGCGGGCTGACCGCGGAGCGCGGCCTGTCCACCTCCAACATGCTCTCGGCGAGCGTGGACCGGGCGCTGGTGCAGGCCGCAGCGGAGGTCGTGGTGCTCGCCGACCATACGAAGCTGGGCACCGACACGATGTTCCAGACCGTGCCGACCGATGTCATCACGCATCTGGTCACGGACGAGCCGCCGCCGCACGACGACCGTGCCGCCACCGAGCTGCAGGCCCTGGCCGACCAGGGGGTGCAGATCGCGGTGGCCGGGCAGGGCGTCGCCGGAGCGCCGGGCCTGGGCCCGGAGGCGGGCGGCCAGACGGGGCGGCGGCCCCGCAGGGTCGGCCCCCCGCAGGGGCAGGGCGCCGAGGACTTGCCGCTCCCGGGACAGCGCCGAAACCATCCGCCGGGATCGCCGGGGGCGGGCGCGGCGCAGCTGCGCAGCGCGCCCTCACTGACGGAGCCGGGAGGCGCGCCGGGCCGCGTGGCGGACTTGGCGCCACGGCGGCGCTAGCAGCCCGCCGCAGGCGTCAGCGGCCGGCCCGCACAGGCGTCAGCGGCCGGCCCTCAGGCCGGTGAGGGTGAGCATCAGCAGCCGGTCGGCCAGGCCCGGGTCGTCCGGCGCCTCCTCCACGGCCAGCGCGATGGCGTTCGTCAGCTGCATCAGGTCGGAGATCTCGACATCGCTCCGTACGGCACCGGCCTCCTGGGCCCGGGCGAGCAGGGCGCTGCCCGCCTCCCGCATCGGCACACTGCACCGCGCCAGCGCGGAGGTGTCGTCGTGGGAGGCGCTCATCAGCGCCCGGGCCAGTCCGCGGTAGGTGCTCGCGTGACTGATGATGGCCCGCAGCCACTCGACCAGGGCGGTGCACGGCTGCTCGGCGTCGGCCAGCTCGCGGGAGCGGGCGAGCAGGGTGTCGACCTCGCTCTGGAAGACCGCGCCCATGAGGGCACAGCGGCTGGGGAAGTGCCGGTAGAGGGTGCCGATGCCGACGCCCGCGCGTCGCGCGATGTCCTCCAGGGACGCGTCCGTACCGTGCTCGGTGAAGGCCGTACGGGCCTCGGCCAGCAGCCGCTCGTAGTTGCGGCGCGCGTCGGCACGCATGGCCCGCACGGGGCGCGCTGATGGCGTGGGCGCCGTTCCGCTGTGCATCCGGTCCTTCTTCCGGTCCCTGCCGTGGGTCCAGCATGCCATCGCAAAACCGGAGCCGGCCGCCGATGCGCCGACCGCGCTCCGCGCCGAACCGCGCGGAGATGCCGCGGGCCCCGTCCGACGGGTCGGACGGGGCCCGGAAGCGTGTGGGCTGAACTGGCGTCAGTCCTTGATCTCGCAGATGACCGCACCGGAGGTGATGGACGCCCCGACCTCGGCCGTAAGCCCCTTGATCGTTCCGGAGCGGTGCGCGTTGATCGGCTGCTCCATCTTCATGGCCTCCAGGACCACCACCAGGTCACCCTCGGCCACCTGCTGCCCGTCCTCGACGGCGACCTTGACGATGGTGCCCTGCATCGGCGAGGCGAGAGCATCACCCGAGGCGGCGGAGGACGCCTTCTTGGCGGCCTTGCGCTTGGGCTTCTTCGCTCCCCCGGCGGCCGGGGCACCCGCGGTGACACCAAGCGAGGAGGGCAGGGAGACCTCCAGGCGCTTGCCGCCCACCTCGACCACGACGGTCTCGCGGGTCTCGGCCTCCGCCTCCTCGGTACCCGGCACGGTGAAGGCCGGGATCTCGTTGACGAACTCGGTCTCGATCCACCGGGTGTGAACCGTGAACGGACCGTCCTGGCCGTGGACTTCCGGAGCGAACGCCGGGTCGGTGACGACCGCCCGGTGGAAGGGAATGGCAGTGGCCATGCCCTCGACGGTGAACTCGGCCAGCGCGCGGGCGGCCCGCTGCAGCGCCTGCTGCCGGCTCGCGCCGGAGACGATCAGCTTGGCCAGCAGGGAGTCCCAGGCCGGGCCGATGACCGAGCCGGACTCCACACCGGCGTCCAGCCGGACACCCGGACCCGAGGGCGGGCTGAAGGTGGTGACCGTGCCGGGGGCGGGCAGGAAGTTGCGGCCCGGGTCCTCGCCGTTGATGCGGAACTCGAAGGAGTGGCCGCGCACGGCGGGATCGTCGTAGCCCAGCTTCTCGCCATCGGCGATGCGGAACATCTCCCGTACGAGGTCGATGCCGGTGACTTCCTCGGTGACCGGGTGCTCGACCTGCAGACGGGTGTTGACCTCGAGGAAGGAGATGGTGCCGTCGTTGCCGACGAGGAACTCCACCGTGCCGGCGCCGACGTAGCCGGCCTCCTTCAGGATGGCCTTCGACGCCCGGTACAGCTCGGCGTTCTGCTCCTGCGTCAGGAAGGGGGCGGGGGCCTCCTCCACCAGCTTCTGGTGGCGGCGCTGGAGGGAGCAGTCGCGGGTGGAGACGACGACCACGTTGCCGTGCTTGTCCGCCAGGCACTGGGTCTCCACGTGCCGGGGCTTGTCCAGGTAGCGCTCGACGAAGCACTCGCCGCGGCCGAAGGCGGCGACCGCCTCACGGACGGCGGAGTCGTACAGCTCGGGCACCTCTTCGAGGGTGCGGGCGACCTTCAGACCGCGGCCGCCACCGCCGAAGGCGGCCTTGATCGCGATCGGCAGGCCGTGCTGCTCGGCGAAGGCCACGACCTCGTCGGCGCCGGAGACCGGGTCAGGGGTACCGGCGACCAGCGGGGCACCGGCGCGCTGCGCGATGTGCCTCGCTGCGACCTTGTCGCCCAGGTCGCGGATCGCCTGCGGCGGGGGGCCGATCCAGATCAGCCCGGCGTCGATGACCGCCTGGGCGAAGTCGGCGTTCTCCGAGAGAAAGCCGTAGCCGGGGTGGATGGCGTCTGCTTCCGAATCGGCGGCCGCCTTGAGGACTTTGGCGATGTCCAGGTAGCTGGTGGCGGGGGTGTCACCGCCCAGCGCGTAGGCCTCATCCGCCGCGCGGACGTGCACAGCGTCCCGGTCCGGATCGGCGTAGACGGCTACGCTCGCGATCCCTGCGTCCCGGCAGGCACGGGCAACGCGGACAGCGATTTCGCCACGGTTGGCGATGAGCACCTTGCGCACGATGGGTCCTTCCTGGGCGCTGCGCCGCAACAAATTAGACGACGTGAGTTTAGGGACTGCCGACACGGCCTGCCGAGTCGCCCTCGAGGGTGAGCTTGCCCACACGGAGCGTCATGCGGCTGCCGCCCAAGGCCTGAAATCCCTTGTCGTCCCACGGTACGCCCGGTTTACTCGGGCGACGGTAGAGGCACGGTGTGGTCAAGGTCTCGCCTTACGTGACCGGTGGAGCCCGGCGTTTCTTTGTTGACTCCCTACGAAGCGGGAGCACAAACTTTGCCGCACTGATCCGTCCACCCGAGTGGCGCCGCAGACCTCTTGTCCTGTGCGTTACCCGTTAGTAGCGTGCGGCATGTCGAAGCTGTGGAAGCGGGTGGGGTGGAATGGCGCGCAGACCGGCGATGGTGGTGGGCGTGGTGGCGGCCGTGGCGTTGATCGCCGAGGCGGTCGGCATCGTGCTGCTGCACTGGATACTGGGCCAGGTCGCGCAGCGCCAGGAGATGTCCCTGGGCGGCCTCGAGCCCCGCCTGATGACCGTCGGGACGTGGATCGCCGGCGTGCTGTTCGGCCTCTATCTGCTCCTGTGCGCGGTTCTGCTGCTGCGCAGCGCCGTGCGCGATCGCGCGCCGGGCCGCTTCGGCCGTATCACGCTGATCGCGTGTGCTGTCGTGCACGGTGTCCTGGGTGCGTTGACGGTCGGCCTGGTGGGCTGGGCCGCCTTCGCCGTCCTGATGGTCGTGCTCGGCCTGATCGTCTTCAGCCTGCTCGCCTTCGACGGTGACGGCGACGTGAACCGGGAGACCGGCACCGCGGGAGCGCCGGTCACGGACCCCAACACCGCCTGACCGTACGGAACTCCGGGTGGCGGCCTCACACCCAGAGGTCGGTGATCTCCACACCCACCTCGGCGAGCAGCTTCCTCAGCAGCGGCAGCGAGAGCCCGATGACAGTGCCCGCGTCACCGTCGATGCCCTCGATGAACGGCGCGGAGCGCCCGTCGAGCGTGAACGCCCCGGCGACATGCAGCGGCTCCCCGCTCGCGACGTACGCGGCGATCTCCGCGTCGGTGGGCTCTCCGAAGCGCACCGTCGTGGAGGCGGTCGCGGAGGCCCGGCGTCCGGTCGCCGTGTCGATCACACAGTGGCCGGTGCGCAGCACCCCGGAACGCCCCCGCATCGACTTCCAGCGCGCGGTGGCGTCCTCCTCGTCGGCCGGCTTGCCCAGCGCCTGACCGTCCATGTCGAGCACCGAGTCGCAGCCGACGACGATCGCGTGCGCGGCTTCGGGACATACGGACACCGCGGACGCCTTGGCCTCGGCGAGCAACCGGGCCAGCTCCGCGGGCGAGTCCGCCGTGATCGAGTCCTCGTCCACTCCGCTGACGATCACCTCGGGTGCCAGGCCGGCCTGCCGGAGCAGCGCGAGCCGGGCGGGGGAGGCGGAGGCGAGGACGAGCGTGCGGCGGGTGGCGGAGGGCTTCTCGGTCATGACGGCCAGGGTATCGCCGCACCACAAGTCCCTGGCCGCGTGGGCCATTTCGCCCAAGCCACAGCGGCCACCCGCCTCAGATGAGCACCAGGGTCAACATCAGCACCAGGATCGCGATCGCCAGTACCGTGCCCGCTCGACGGAGCATCGCTTCGGCTTCGCGCAACTCCTCCGAAGGCTCGTCGGGCGGGTCGGACCACAGCATGTATGTGATCCTCCGTCGGAAACGTCCGTGCCGCCTGAGTACGCGTACTCAGGCGGCACGGCCCGGAGGGACCAATCCGCGCCGGCTGAATCGTGGTTCAGCGCGGCCAGTAGGTGCTGCGCCACGCCTTCGGGCCCGGCTGTGGCAGAGCGCGGCGCGGCACGTTCCGCGTCTTGTCCCCCCACTCGTCCAGCTCCTGCGGCGCCACGGTGGCGGAGGAGGCCGCCGCGGCGCGCGCTTGTACCACCGCGAGCGCGGCGGCCAGCTCCTCCGGAGTCGGGTTGCCCCGTACGACCCTGAACATCATCGGCCCGGTCCCTTCGTCACAGGGGGATGTTGCCGTGCTTCTTCGGCGGCAGCGCCTCGCGCTTGTTGCGCAGCGCGCGCAGCCCGCGCACGACCTGGCGCCGCGTCTCCGACGGCATGATCACCGCGTCGATGTAGCCGCGCTCGGCCGCCACATACGGGTTGAGGAGCCTGTCCTCGTACTCCGCGATGAGCCGGGCGCGCACCTCCTCGGCCTCCTGAGGCGTCTGCGCCGCGGCGATCGTGCGGCGGTGCAGGATGTTGACGGCGCCCTGCGCGCCCATCACCGCGATCTGCGCGGTCGGCCAGGCCAGGTTGAGGTCCGCGCCGAGGTGCTTGGAGCCCATGACGTCGTACGCGCCGCCGAAGGCCTTACGGGTGATGACCGTGATCAGCGGGACGGTCGCCTCGGCGTAGGCGTAGATCAGCTTGGCGCCGCGCCGGATGATGCCGTTGTACTCCTGGTCCGTGCCGGGCAGGAAGCCGGGCACGTCCACGAACGTGAGCACCGGCACGTTGAACGCGTCGCAGCTGCGCACGAAGCGCGCGGCCTTCTCGGAGGCGTCGATGTCGAGGGTGCCGGCGAACTGCATCGGCTGGTTGGCGACGATGCCCACCGGGTGGCCCTCGACACGGCCGAAGCCCGTGACCATATTGGGCGCGAACAGGGCCTGGGTCTCCAGGAACTCGCCGTCGTCCAGGACATGCTCGATGATCTTCTGCATGTCGTAGGGCTGGTTCGCCGAGTCGGGGATGATCGCATCCAGCTCGCGGTCCTCGTCCGAGGTCTCCAGGTCGGCGACCTCCGGGAAGGCCGGCGGCTCGGAGAGGTTGTTCGAGGGCAGGTAGGACAGCAGCGACTTGATGTAGTCGATGGCGTCCTTCTCATCGCCCGCCATGTGGTGCGCGACGCCGGAGGTGGCGTTGTGCGTACGGGCGCCGCCCAGCTCCTCGAAGCCCACGTCCTCGCCGGTGACCGTCTTGATCACGTCTGGACCGGTGATGAACATGTGCGAGGTCTTGTCGACCATGATGGTGAAGTCGGTGATCGCCGGCGAGTAGACCGCGCCGCCCGCGCACGGGCCCACGATCAGGCTGATCTGCGGGATCACACCCGAGGCGTGGACGTTGCGGCGGAAGATCTCGCCGTACATGCCCAGGGCGCTGACGCCCTCCTGGATACGGGCCCCGCCGGAGTCATTGATGCCGATGACCGGGCAGCCGGTCTTCAGCGCGAAGTCCATCACCTTGACGATCTTCTGGCCGAAGACCTCGCCCAGGGCGCCGCCGAAAACCGTGAAGTCCTGGGAGAACACGGCCACCGGGCGGCCGTCGACCGTGCCGTAGCCGGTGACGACGCCGTCGCCGTACGGGCGGTTCTTCTCCAGGCCGAAGTTCGTCGAGCGGTGCTGCGCGAACTCGTCCAGCTCGACGAACGAGCCTTCATCCAGCAGCAGGTCGACGCGCTCGCGCGCCGTCAGCTTGCCTTTGGCATGCTGCTTCTCAACCGCGCGCTGCGAGCCGGCATGCGTTGCCTCCTCGATGCGCCGCTCCAGGTCCGCGATCTTTCCCGCGGTGGTGTGAATGTCGTATTCCGGCTCGGACATCGGGATGCGGCTCCTGCTCGTCCTCGGATGGGCTACTGCCCCGTAGCGTATCGGCGACGTTGAGCCACGGCAGTGCGGCGTTGGCCACACCCGGGACCCGACAGCACCGCTGGGCGGGACTGCTCCAGAGGCGTTCGGCGGAGCATGTGGCGAATCCCGCCCGGGCCTAGGCTGGCCACATGACGCCGAAGCCGCCGAACTCCCCTCACCCGCATCATGCGCCGGATCCGCACGGCTCGCACCACCCGCTTGCTACGCCGCGGCCCGGCAACCCCGGGGGCGGCCGGTGGTCCGACCTGGACCGGCCGCCGCTGAACGCGGGTGCGCTGCGGCGCGGGCTGGTACGGCCCGGCGGTCTGTGGACCTCCCTGGATGTCGTGGAGTCGACCGGCTCGACCAACAGCGATCTGGTGGAGCGGGCGCGCGCCGGCACCGAGCCCGGTGCCGTACTCATCGCCGAGGAGCAGATCGCGGGGCGCGGGCGGCTGGACCGGCAGTGGATGGCGCCGGCCCGCTCCGGCCTCTTCTTCTCCGTACTGCTCCGGCCCGACGTCCCCGCGGACCGCTGGGTCTGGCTGCCGCTGCTCGCGGGGGTCGCCACGGCGACCGCGCTGTCCCGGGCGGCCGGCGTCGATACCGCGCTGAAGTGGCCGAACGACATTCTGGTGAAGGTCGACGGGGAGGAGCGGAAGGCCGGCGGCATCCTCGCGGAGCGCGTCGACCAGGCCATCGTCATCGGCATCGGCCTCAATGTCTCGCTGCGCGCCGACGAGCTGCCGGTGCCCGGCGCGGGGTCGCTCGCGCTCGCGGGCGCCGTCTCCGTCGACCGCGACCCGCTGCTGCGCGCGGTGCTGCGCTCGCTCGAGCAGTGGTACGGGGACTGGCGGTCGGTCGGCGGGGACCCCGGGGCCAGCCGGCTGCAGGAGGCGTACGCGGCGGGCTGCGCCACCCTCGGCCGGACCGTACGGGCCGAAATGCCCGGAGACCGCGAGCTGGTCGGCGAGGCGGTGGCGGTCGACGGCGACGGCCGGCTGGTGCTGGCCACGCCGGACGGGGTGCAGCATCCGGTCGGGGCCGGAGACATCGTGCACCTGCGCTCCGAAGGAGAGTGAGCTACGGCACACCTGCCGTATCGTTGAGGCCCTGGACAGGCGGAGACCAGGAGCAGGGCGAGACGTGATCGGCAGGGCTGTGCGCTGGGGTTCCCCATGCCGAAGGCTAGGGGCGGATCGGACAGGGGGCGGGCGGTGACTGACGACGCGGGCTCGGGCGCGCACCCCACTCCGGAGGGCGCCGGTGCGGCTCCGGAGGGCATGGCCGGGCCGGTCGTGCCTGGGGACTCTGGGGCGCAGGACACAGGTTGGGAGGGCGCCCGCGGCGCCGCCCAGGAGCAGGAAGCCCATCCGCTCGCCCTCAAGATCGAAAACCTCATCCTCGGCGCCGAACGGCGCTATACCCCCTTCCAGGCGGCGCGGTCCGCCGGCGTCTCGATGGAGCTCGCCTCCCGCTTCTGGCGTGCGATGGGCTTCGCCGACATCGGGCAGGCCAAGGCGCTGACCGAGGCCGACGTGCTGGCGCTGCGGCGACTGGCCGGTCTGGTCGAGGCGGGCCTGCTCAGCGAGGCCATGGCGGTGCAGGTCGCCCGGTCCACCGGGCAGACGACGGCGCGGCTGGCGGAGTGGCAGATCGACTCCTTCCTGGAAGGACTCACGGAGCCGCCGGAACCCGGGATGACGCGGACGGAGGTCGCCTACCCGCTGGTCGAGCTGCTGCTCCCGGAGCTCGAGGAGTTCCTGGTGTACGTGTGGCGCCGGCAGCTCGCGGCCGCGACCGGGCGCGTCATCCAGGCGCAGGACGACGAGGAGATGGTCGATCGGCGGCTGGCGGTGGGCTTCGCCGACCTCGTCGGCTTCACCCGGCTCACCCGGCGGTTGGAGGAGGAGGAACTGGGCGAGCTCGTCGAGGCCTTCGAGACCACGGCGGCGGACCTGGTGGCGGCCCATGGCGGGCGGCTGATCAAGACCCTGGGCGACGAGGTGCTGTTCGCGGCGGATGACGCGGGCACGGCGGCCGAGATCGGGCTGCGGCTGATCGAGACCCTGGCGCACGACGAGACGATGCCGGAGCTGCGGGTCGGGATAGCGCTCGGGACGGTGACGACCCGGATGGGGGACGTCTTCGGTACGACCGTGAACCTGGCCAGCCGGCTGACGTCGATAGCGCCCAAGGACGCGGTACTGGTGGACGGCGCGTTCGCTCAGGAGCTGATGCGGTCCGGGGAGGCGCCGGAGTCGGAGGCGGAGGCCGCGGCGGCGGAGAAGGAGGGCGAGGGGCCGGAGACGCCGTACCGCTTCGCACTCCAGCCGATGTGGCAGCGGCCGGTGCGGGGGCTGGGCGTCGTCGAACCGTGGCTCCTGAGCCGGAGGGGCTGACGGGTCGCCTCGCCGGTGTGGCCGGTGACATTCTCAGCTGCGCGGCTGCGGCTCGCCCGAGCCCTGGCGCTTCGCGCCGGCGCCCACCTGCCCCTGTATGGCCTGCTGAGGCCCCTAGCCGAATGAGCGGTCGGCTGCGATGATCCCGGTGGATAACGATCGTTAACACTGCGGGAGGCAGCACGCATGAGCGAGGCAGAGATGCGGCACGGTGAGTGGATCGTCGTACGACGGCACGCCGACCACGTGGCAGAACTGGTCCTCGACAGGCCCAAGGCCATGAACGCCGTCTCCACCGAGATGGCCCGCTCCCTGACCCAGGCCTGCGACGCCCTCTCCGCGGACCGCACCGTACGGGCCGTCGTACTCACCTCCAGCCACGACCGCGCCTTCTGCGTCGGCGCGGACCTGAAGGAGCGCAACTCCTTCACCGACGCCGACCTGATGCGGCAGCGGCCGCTGACCCGGGCCGCCTACACCGCCGTCCTCGAGCTGCCCATGCCCACCATCGCCGCCGTGCACGGCTTCGCCCTCGGCGGCGGCTTCGAGATCGCGCTGTCCTGCGATCTGATCGTCGCGGACTCCACAGCCGTCGTGGGGCTGCCCGAGGTCTCCGTCGGCGTGATCCCCGGCGGGGGCGGCACCCAGCTGCTGCCCCGCCGGGTCGGCGCCGCCCGCGCCGCCGAGCTGATCTTCACCGCGCGCCGGGTACAGGCCGAGGAAGCACGGGAGTTGGGGCTTGTGGACACGCTCGTGGCGGAGGGCCAGGACCGTACGGAGGCGCTGTCGCTCGCCGGCCGTATCGCCGCCAACTCGCCGGTCGGGCTGCGCGCCGCGAAGCGGGCGCTGCGCCTCGGGTTCGGCCTGGACCTGCGGGCCGGTCTGGAGGTCGAGGATGCTGCCTGGCGCAGCGTGGCCTTCTCGGGCGACCGGGCGGAAGGCGTCGCGGCCTTCAACGAGGGGCGGACTCCGGACTGGCCGGGGGAGTAGCCACACCTGAGCGGCGATCGCCATCCCGAAGGGGACGAATAGCCCCGAATGTTCCTACGCTGGTGTGCAAGGTGTGCTGTGCGCACGGCGAGGAAAGCGAGGCGGCGGTGGCGGACGACGGCGGGGCGGGTGATGTGCGGCTGCGAGCGGTGGTCGGGCTGGCCCAGGCCATGGCCGCTGCCCACTCGCCGCGTGAATCGGTGCGGGCCGCGGCGATGGTCGCGCGCTCCGCGCTGGGCGGGACGTTCGCGGCGATCTCCGTGTGGGAGCGGGGAGTGGGCTTGTTGCGCGTCCTCGTCAATGTCGGCGAACTGGCCGACGGCGAGGAGGAGTTCCCCGAGGACGAGTCGTATCCGGTGCACCAGTTCCCGGAGATCACGGAGTTTCTGCACGAGCGGTGGGCCGGGGGCGGCGAGCCGAACGCGTGGGTGGAGACCGTGGACAACGGCCCGGGGGACCGTCCCGCGGGCTCGTACCTCCACCAGCGGGTCGCGGCGCTGCGGCGACGCGGCCGCGGCTGCTGCGTGATCGCGCCGATCGTGCTGCACGGGCGGGCCTGGGGCGAGCTGTATGTGGCGCGAGGCGTCGGCGATCCCGTCTTCCGGCGCCCGGACGCGGACTTCGCAACCGTGCTCGCGGCCGTAACCGCTGCAGGGATCGCCCAGACCGAACGTCTTGAGGAGGCGCGCAGACTGGCCTTCACCGACCCGCTGACGGGGCTGGCGAACCGGCGGTGCGTGGACATAGAGCTCGACGAGGCGCTGGAGCGACACCGTACGGACGGCACGGTGGTGAGCCTCGTCGTCTGCGACCTCAACGGTCTCAAGCGGGTCAACGACTCGCTGGGGCACGCGGTCGGGGACCGGCTGCTGGAGCGCTTCGGGTCGCTGCTGTCGCTGTGCGGTGCGATGCTGCCGGGCTCGCTGGTGGCGCGGCTCGGTGGCGACGAGTTCTGCCTGCTGGCGGTGGGGCCGCAGGCCGATGACGTGGTGAAGGTCGCCGACGAACTGTGCAGCCGGGCAGCCGAGTTGGAGCTGGGCGAGGGCGTTGCGTGCGGGGTCGCCTCCACCGGCGACGTCATCGGGCCGGTACCGTCCGCGCGCCGGCTCTTCCGGCTCGCGGACGCGGCGCAGTACCGGGCGAAGGCGTCGCGTGCGGGGAAGCCGGTCGTGGCCGGCCGGGAGGGACCGGAGGACCCGGTGGTCCGGCTGGCCGACGCCCCACCGCCCGAGCCCGGCCCCGAACGCCGCCGCTTCCGCCGCCAA